>JAIMBJ010000014.1 GCA_023511455.1 Bacillota bacterium | reverse complement strand
TAGAACGTCCCAGCCCCTCGGCGGTGTGTGGAAAGAGTGTATCATGTTCTCTTTCCCACGTCTATACTAACAGAGCGTTAGCGAAGCATCTCGCTCAGAATAACATTTGACGTTGCAGGGACGGGTTCCAAACCCGTCCCTGCAATAGAGTTCAGTCGTCCCCTATCGCGCCGAAGCTGCGCACCAGGATACCGAAATCGTACAGGGTTACCTCTCCGTCGCCGTCCAAATCGGCGTTGGGGTTCCAGTTGGCATCGCCGGGCATGCTACCAAAAGCGGCCACCAGCTCCCCGAAGTCAAACAGCGTCACCTCGTTATCACCGTCGACGTCGCCGTTGGTCAGCGATGCGTCTACACCGGTCACGTCCGCGCTCACCACAGTGACGTTGGGAACCACTGCCCTAAGCCAGTGGCTGGCTTTGAACGCCACATTGTAGGTGCCGGGTGCGACGTCGAGAATCGCGTAGTTGCCTGCCGAATCGGTAAACAACGTCCCGGTGCGTACCGCCACGCCTTCCTGGCGCAGTTCGGTGTGGATGGCTACCTGCGTCACATCAGCGCCATAGTCCTTCAGCTCGATGTTTCCCAGGATGGCGTAAGCCTTGCGCAGAAGCACACCGTTCCAAGTGATGTTGTCAAATACAGCCACGCCACCGTTGTTGGGGTTACCCGCCTGAATGTTCACCTGCAGGTAACCACCCGGCGTAATCCAGCCCGTGAACAGGCTCTGGTCGGACAGAGCCGCAGCAGGACTCGAGTCGCCGTTCGCCATGTAGATGACCTTGTACTTGCCATCAGTGTCCTTGAAGAAGCGGATACCCAGACGGATGGTATCGCCGGAGTTATAGGACTGGTTGGTGAAGCGATAGAACGGGAACGGGTATCCGAACGCGACCACCTCATTGGCATCGGTGTTCACCATGAACTGTAACTCGGAATAGCCCCAGGGCATTCCGATGCGCACGAATCCGCCCGCCTCCTTGCGCGGTCTGATCGGAGTGCCTGTCAGGGTAAGGTCAAACTCCAGTGTCCACTCTTCCGTGATGGGAACCTGTAAAGGGTTGACCCCATCCGCAGACACGAACCACGCATGACGGTTGGCGAACTCCGGAGAGAGCCCGTCGCCGTCCAGCTTGGTATCCGACAGGATGACCTTCGGGAGATTCTTCACGTGGTTGGTGATGGAGTCCGAATCGTCGTTGAACACCCTGTCCAGGATGACGACGTCGTTGGGTTGCGCGATGGCACAGGCAGTCAGTGCCAGGCAGACTGCGGCTAGAAGCACGAGCTTTTTCATGGCATTTTTCCTCCTTTCCTTTCTGTGCGTATGCGAAGCCTGTCCACCAGGCGTTACGCCCAAAACATTGCAGGCAATTCGCCTTGAATCATACTAGGAGTTACGCAGTTGCGATGAACATCTAACGAGTCACGCTTTTCCAGTGATTGCAAAGACAATTTCCTGTCATGCTGAGCGAAAGCGAAGCATCTCAGCCCGTTAAACGAGATTCTTCGCTCCGCTCAGAATGACAGATGATGTCGCTTTACATCGGAAACTCCCGGCTAGTCTTTCAACTGCGTAATTCCTACATGCATTAACCGATTCAGCACCGCAAGAACACTGTAACACATCCTGCCACAATGAGTCAAGCGGTGAGCAATGGCTCTGCCTCAGCTCACGGTAATCTCCACGCGATGCGCTGTGCCGGGTTCAAACACCGGCAGTGTCTGCTCATGCCACGGCTGACCGTCCACCAGGCAGTAGGGCGTCTCGCCGGGTTCAGCCCGACGTACCATGATGTCGTACACTGCCCCCCGAAAGCGTCTTTGCACACGGAACGTTTTCCACTCCTCTGGCAGGTTTGCTCGCACCCGCAGCCCCTCCAGCGTCGCCTCGATGCCAAGCACGCCTTCCACCAGTGCACGCAGGTACCATGCCGCGGAGCCGGTGTACCACGTCCACCCTCCCCTGCCCTCGTGCGGTGAATCCCTGCCGTCCACGTTTCCGGGCATCACATAAGGCTCGGCGGCGTAGCGTTCCGGCTCCATGGCGCGCACCGGCGGACAGAAACTGCGCCATAGCCGATAGGCGGCTTGCACGCCGTGCAGCTTGCTTTCCGCCAGCACCGCCCAGCACGCAGCATGGCAGTAAACACCCCCGTTCTCCCGCGTGCCCGGCGCGTAACGAGAGAGATAGCCAATATCGGGGTCAGGGGCGCTGTACGCGGGAGCCAGCAACAACGCACCGTAGCTGGTGTAAAGATGCTCGCGGGCGGACTGCAAAGCCTGCTCGGCACGGTCAGCGGGCGCGGTGCCGGCGATAATCGCCCATGTCTGCGCGTTGAGAAAGATGCGTCCCTGTGTGTTTTTTGCCGAACCAATCAGCCTTCCCGAATCAGTGCTTGCTCGCCAGTACCACCCGCCATCCCAGCCGTGCTCGTTCACTACTTCGCGCAGAGAACGGGCTTCCTCGCGAAAACGGGTCGCGGTCTGGCTGTCCAGCACGGGCAATTCTGCCCATTGGGTCAGCAAGTAGTGCAGGAAGTGCGCCATCCACACACTTTCGCCTTTACCGCCAATGCCTGCGGCGTTCATGCCGTCGTTCCAGTCCGCCTGCAGAATCAGCGGCAGTCCGCGCTCACTGCGCCGGCTCAAAGCCGTCTCGAAAGCGCGCAGGCAATGCCCCAGCAACGTGTCAGAACCGCCGTCCAGAAACGGAATCACCTCCTGCAAGCAGGCAAAGTCCACTGTTTCCTTCAGATAGTGCAGGGTGACGAAGGGTAACCACAGCAAGTCGTCGCTGTAGCGGGAGGGTAAGCCTTCCTCGGCAATCGGATGCCACCAGTGCATCACCGTGCCGTCCTGGTACTGATGCGCCGCGTGCAGGCGAATCTGCTCCAGTGTGCGTCGCGGTTGCCCCAGCAGCAGCCATACCAGGCTATCCTGCAGCTGGTCACGATAGCCGTAGGCACCACCCGTTTGATAGTAGGCGGTACGACCCCACAGCCGACACGAAATCGCCTGATACGCCAGCCAACCGTTTGCCATCACGTTCACCGCATCGTCTGGCGTTTGCACGGATAGCCCGCTCACCAGCTCTTTCCAGAACCGTTGCGTCTCCTGCAGTGCCCGGTGCACAACCGGTATCTGGCGGTATTTTTCCGCTAATGCGATCGCGTGCGCCTCGTTATCCCCTGCTCCCAGCACAAAAGCCACTTCTACCGTTTCGCCCGGCGCAACGTCTACCACCGCCTGCAGGCTGGCAATGGCATCACCCCACCGCCCCTGCGTGTTGTCTGACCGCCCTTCCACGACCGCGCGAGGGGCATCCAGGTTGCGATACACCCCCAGAAAAGCCCGCTTGTCGCCGTCGAATCCGCTGGGCATCACTGAGGCACTGTGAAACGCCACATACTCCCAATCGCTGTTCCAGTGCGTGTTGCCTCTGCCCGGAACGTCCCACATGACGCTGGTCGCCAGCAGCACGCCATGCGCCGGGACGTAACGGGTTTCGATGAAGAGCCGTCGAAACTCGCGATGCCAGTCAGGAGCAGTTCCCAGAAGCCACTCCAGGTATGAGAATATCTGCAGTCGGCGTGCGGCAGCGCGTTTATTGTGCAGGCGCAACAGCCAAACCTCGCAGGGGTCACCTACCGGCACAAACTGGGTGAGCTCGCTCGCTATATGTTCGTATTCTCCCTCAAACACCGAATAGCCCCACCCGTGTCTGACGCGATACGCGGTGAGCTTATTCGGGCAGGGCTGCCACGTCGGGCTCCAGAACTCACCCGTCTCCGCATCGCGCAGATACAGATACTTCCCCCAGTGGTCACGTATCAGGTCCTGCTCCCATCGCGTGATTCGGTTCATGCTGGCATGTGTACGCCAGCTGTAACCGCTGCCCAGCTGGGAGACCACCATGCCGTAGTCGCCGTTGGAAATCACATTGACCCACGGCATGGGAGTGTCGTGTCGGGTGATGATATACTCATCGCCTGAATCCGCAAAGTAACCGTATTCGGTCGCAAACAGGTTCATGGCGCAGGACACCCCTCAGGTAGTTTCTGTAATATTAACCGGTTCACTACGCTCAGGCAAGAAACAGATTACCCCCGAACGGGCGAGTTTCCTTCCTGACGCTTTGCACCGGGTAGCAACAGCGTTGGTCATGCCACGCAGAAGAAGAACAGGATGGGCATTTTGAACGGCAAAGAAGACAACCCCGGGCAGGCAAACGTGTCTACCTCGCGCTCAAGTCTGTCGGTGCACCACATAGTCGCACAGTGCTATCAGGCTATCGCGAATGGCTCCGGCAGGCAATAACGATAAGGCCTCCGCTGCCTGCCGCGCATGGTGAACCGCCACAGACTGCGCGTGTGCAAAACCGTCGTAGCGGTGAATGACCTCGATAACCTGCTGGATTTCCCCGTCTTTGGGCGGGTTCTCAATCAGTTGCAGCAGTCTCTGGCGGTCTGCCGGTTCCGCTTCGCGCAAAGCGATAATCAAAGGCAGTGTGAACTTGCCTTCGCGCAGGTCGCTTCCAGCAGGTTTGCCCATGCGGGCGGGGTTACCCGTATAATCCAGCAGGTCGTCCACAATCTGGAACGCCATGCCGATATGATAGCCATACTGAGCCAGGGCATTCACCAGGGGTTGAGGTGCTCCGGCGACCATCGCTCCCGTCTGGCAGCACCCCTGAATGAACAACGCCGTTTTCTTGCGGATGATGTCAAAGTAGACGTCTTCAGAGATGGAGACATCGTTGGCATGAACCATCTGAAGCACCTCTCCCTCGCTCATCTGTATCGCAACCTGAAGCACGACGCGGATGACAGAGAGGTCCCCGCTTCTCACCAGCAAATCCATCGCCTTTGCCAGCATGTAGTCGCCCGTTAGCACCGTGACCCCATTGCCAAACAACGCACTGGCAGTTGGGCGACCGCGCCTGGTGGTGGTGTTATCCACTACATCGTCGTGAACAAGGGTTGCCATGTGCATCAGCTCCGCCGCTGCCGCCAGCGGGATGAGCCGCGTTTTGTCTACAGGCAGTCCGGTGGCGTACGCGCTCAGGCAAACCAGCGCGGGGCGTATCCGCTTCCCTCCCGACGATAACACGTGTTCTCCCAGCGAACTTATCGTGCGCACCGGAGAGGCTATCTCCTCGCGGATGCATTCATCGACCAGTTGCAGGTCTGGCTTAATGACCTCCAGCAGGTTCGCGATGTTCGCATCGGCAGGATACGTCGTAGTCGGTGCAAACATGCTCATCTTTTAACCCCGGAGTGGATGCAGACGACGCCGAAGGTCATCTCCTGCCAAGTTACCTCGGCGAAGCCTGCCTCACGCATGATTTGCGCCAGCACCTCACGCTCGGGAAAACGGCGTACCGATGCTGGGAGATAGCTGTAGGCGTCTCGATGGCTCAGCAGTCCGCCCATCCACGGGACGAGGCGATAGAAATAGAAGCTGTAGAGCTCGCGGAAAATGGGGATTCGAGGCAAGGAGAACTCTAAGCACACAGCCCGCCCCCCTGGCTTCAACACGCGCCACATCTCGGCGAAAGCTTGGCGGATATCCACCACATTGCGGATGCCGAAAGCCACCGTCACCGCTTCAAATGAGTTTGGCGCAAAGGGCAATTGCAGGGCGTCGGCAAGCACCAGCGTGACCCGGCGTCCGTTCGCCTGTTTGCGCACCTTACGTTGTCCCAGGCGTAACATCGGCTCGCAGAAGTCCGCACCGACTACCTTTCCATCCTCCCCCACATCTCTTGCCAGGCGGATGGCGAGGTCGGCAGTGCCCGTACACACGTCCAGCGCGGTGTCTCCGGGTTGCAGACGCGCAACCCTTGCTGCCTTCTCGCGCCAATAGTAATGAACACCCAGGCTCAATAGAGAGTTCAACAGGTCGTAGCGCGGCGCCACACGCGCAAAAAGGTCGCGGATATACGAGCGTTTCTGACGCTCAGCGATTTTCAGTTCGTTGCGAGTAGCGTTCACCACGTCTTTCCGAGTTCGTACCTTTTCTTCACAAACTGTTGTAACCAGTATACCCTATAGCCTTCGCTGTGTTCAAACGCAAGGGGGATTCTTTTGCGTCCGGCGCGTGGAAAGTACGGCAAGGGCATACGCGCATCCCCATATCACGAGCACGAGGTCTATGGCGTTCTGCCCGACCTGCGGCAGGTAGTAGTAGTGCTCAAAGGGGTGCAGCAAGCTCATGGGCAGGTAAGTCATTCCCTGCCACAGCAACCACCAGCCGAACCACCCTCGCGAGTTCCAGAATGCCGCCACCACTCCGAAAAAGGCAAGGTCGGCGATGAGTGTGTCCCAAGCGTTTCTGAAGAAGAACAGATAGGGGTCTGGTCCCACTGTCGCCCAGTAACGCAAGTGGCCCAGCACGGGCAGAAGCATTTGCAGCCAGTGGAGTATCCCCAGAGCGGGAGCGGAGCGCAGCTGCTGTTGTTGATAGCCACTCAGCGAGGCAGGCAGAAGCACGAAGCGAAGGGCAAGGTACCCAGCCGCTATCGCCGCCACAGCAGCGAAGGCTGTCCAGGAACGCCATTTCCAGCTCCCGCGCATTGTGACCGCAAGCGCAGCCGCCGGGGCGACCACAGTGACTGGTTGCTCGTATGCTCCGAGGCTGCCTGCATATAGCAAACAGGCTGCTAGCAGAAACCTTCCACGCCCCGTATCGCCCCAACGCAGCAGCGACCAGACGCCCCAAACCGACAGGCAGGTGCTGAGCAACGCTGTACGAGCGGGAACCCATACAATGAGCCGCTCGAAGTCACCGTGAACGAGCCGATCCCAGCCCCAGAAGAAGGCTCCGGCTGCCAGCCACAGCCGCCAACCGTGCTCGCGCAGGAAGGGTTTCCACGTGTCGCCCTGCCAGACGTGTGAGAATGAACCGGCAATCAGCATCCATAACGCGATGAGCCACCACCCGGAGACCGACCGGAGCGTGTGCAATGCATCCGTCTGCTGAAGGCTGAAAGCAACCGCTCCAGCCAGAGCAACAACCCCTGCCTGCCACTCTTCGGTCAGCAGGTTCGATAACCATTGGCGGGCAAACCAGCGCAACAGCGCGTACACGCCGACTGCCGTCAGCACCGCTAACAGCCAGTTCGTGAGCCGATAGCCCCAGCCGGTTTCACCGTACAGGGTGTAGTCGATTAACAGGGAAAGGCAGGTCGTCGGGCGGTAGAAACCGTTGTGCAGGAACCAGTCGCCGGTGAACCATTTCCACCAGCCGGCGATGCCTTCCGTATCCCGCATGGCGTTCAGCATGGCGGCGGTATCGGTGTCTGCTCGAAGCGGAGCGTTTGCGACTACCTGCTGGAGCCCAGGCAGGTTGGCAACCAGTATCAGGCAGAGGGCAGGCAAAGGGGTTTGCAAACGGCGCGAGAGTGTGCGCAGAGAAGACAGGAGAGCGAAGACTGGCATACCATACCCTCACCCATTCTCAGTATACTGTCCCAGCAGCTCATATCTGTGTAAACAGGGGATATTCCTCTCCTGCAAAATCTGCATCAGTGGATGGTCAGAAGTAATTACTGTTCCGTAACCACTTGCCGCCAACCGCACCAGATAGACGTCATCCGGTTTGACCGTTACCCCTTCCAGAACAAAGCTACAATCATCTTCCTGCAAGGCAAGGTACTTCTGCTGATTGCTGTAGGTGTAGAGCCTGAAGAAGCGGACAATCGCCCTGGTCCTAACTTCCGCATGTTTACACGTTTCGAAAAACTTTAGCTCGAAGGGGGACTGCTTCACGGTAACAAGCATATCGCATTTTTCATACAGCGTTTCTAGAAACCGAAACGCTTGTGCGCGGCGGTCCTCACCATTTTCACCTCGAACGTCGTGCCACAGCCATTCGTCCACGATAAAGCGTTGCTTGCCAGAAACCATGTCACATTCCCAACAACGCCCTGATGTCTTCCAGCTCGCCTTCTATGAAGGTCTTCATGCCGCCTTCGATTTGTCCCTCTTCAGTAACTGCCTGATGGCGGAAAACCGTTTTCTTTCCCTCTTTCTCCACAAGGTAGAACCGAACACTGTCTGCAGGTATCTCCCTTCTGGCAACAGCTGCCAGAACCGCGCCAACAAATACCTCACTGTGCGTCGTAAGCAATACCTGCTTGCCCTCTTCAGAGACGATACGGCACAACCTCCGCGCAAAGCGGCGCATGACGGAAGGATGCAGGTGTACCTCCGGCTCCTCCATCAAAACGGTCCCTGTGTCCGAGCCGTGTATTTTCGCCAGCATATACACCAGCTGATTGACCCCAAAACCGTCGTTTGCAAGGTTTGTGGGCACCCGCGCTTGCTTATCGGTGGTCTGCAGGTAGGTGAACCCGCTGCCGGGGGGCGCATAGAGTCGGAAATCTCTCCCCACGATTTCCTCTAAATCCACAGAGACCTTAGGAGCTAAATAAGGGTTGTTGATAACAAGCGTTGCCAGCTCGTCCTCCGAGGTGGGGAAGGGAGTGACAGGTACCGGGCTGTAGTATGGCTTGAAGAACCCCCGTCGATGGGGCACTATGTCCAGCTTCCTCGCATAATTCACCACACCGTTTGCCCTGACTGCCAGGTCTTTCGCCTGTTGCTGGAGCTGTGCTGAGTCGACATAGACATCGCACGTGATACCGTTCCATCGAATCTGCACCAGGTTAAGCATCTGAGAAACTTCCTGATTCACGGCATACGGAAATGCAACCTCCATGCTCACGTCAACGCCGTCGCCTGTCTTCAATTGCAACTCGCCCGAAGTACGGCGAAGCACGACACCGTACTCCCCATCGGCAGTGGAATACGAAATGCGGATTTCTGCGTCTTTCTGATGATTGAAAACGCATTCCTCGAACCCGCCAAGGTTCACAAATCCTAAAGCAAAGAAACTATCGACCGGCTCGTTGGGATTAGAGACCAGATTGCGCAGCACCAGCGGCGCATATAGCAGGCTTGACTTACCGCTGGCAGTCGGACCATAGAGAACGGTTAGTGGCGCAAGGTCTACCGTTTGCTCTCTGATGGAACGAAAACCTGCGATAGTCAACGATGTCAGCATTTCCATACCTCCCATATCATTGTATGATGGAGGCTCCTCTACTGTCAAACCTGATGGTCTGCCTGCTCGCCTTACGCTCGCTTAAACCGTCTCTCCAGCTCCTCGATGCTGAGCACCAGCACCACGGGGCGGCCGTGCGGGCAAAGATACGGGTTCTCGGTCTCTGCCAGCTCCTGCAGCAGGTGGGTCATCTCCGCGTGGGACAGGGCATCTCCCGCTTTCACCGCCATCTTGCACGCAGTGGTGGCGACCAGCGTCTCGTCGGTCAGCGGCAGTCGGCGTTGCACACCCAGCTCGGAGATTTCGTCCAGCAGGTCGCGCACCAGAGCCTCCACATTGCGCTGACCCAGCCACGCGGGCACACCCCTCAGCACCACACTGTCGCTGCCGAAAGGCTCCAGCAGAAAGCCCATGTCCTGAATCTCCTGCAGATGCTCTCCCAGCAGGGCAGCAGTGCGCCGGTCCAGGTGAAACACCAGAGGGGTCAGCAGGTGCTGGACAGGCACGGGTTGCCTCTGGCGCAGCACGGTGAGCTTCTCGTACAGCACACGCTCGTGCGCTACGTGCTGGTCGATAATCAGCAGACCATGCAGCGAAGAGGCGACGATGTAGGTGCGATGGATCTGTCCCAGCACCTGAAAGCCTTCGAGCATCTCCGCGTAGGGGCGAACGGCGGGCGGAACCTCCGTAGAGGCAGCTTGTGTGAGGTCGATACCCGCCCGGCGCAACAGCTCGGCATGAAGCACCTCCTGTGGCGGCAGCGGCGAGGGTTGCCAGACAGGTTGCCCGGTTGCTGGTCGCCCGGCAGGCTGGGGGATGTTCAGCCCGCTCTGCAAGCCGGGCAGTGCAGAGGGTATCATCCCCTGCTGGAGCAGCGCCTGCCGTATCGCGGTCAACACCGCATGGTACACCTCGCCCTCGTGCGAGAACTTCACCTCTGCTTTGGTGGGATGTACGTTCACATCCACACTGTATGGCGGCACCTGCAGGAAGATAGCGGCGACGGGATGCCGCCCCTCTGGGGTCAGTGTACGGTAGGCGTCGTCCAGCGCTTTGGAGAGCACGCGGTGGCGTACCAGCCGACGGTTCACGAAGAAGCTCTGCATGGCGCGGGTGGGGCGCGTCAGGTGGGGCGGAGAAACGTAGCCGGTGATGCGCAGGGAGCCCTGCGTATAGTCTATACTGCGCAGTTCTCGCGCGACATCGCGCCCGAATACCGCCAGAAGGGCATGTCGTGGGTCGGTGCTTCCCTGCGAGACGAAAATCTCCTGCCCGTTGTGCAGAAGGCGGAAGGAGATTTCCGGAAAAGCCAGCGCAAAGCGCGTCATCAGTTCGGTGATATGCGAGAGCTCGGTAGCCACGCTTTTCAGGAACTTCAGGCGGGCAGGCGTGTTGTAGAAAAGGTCGCGGACGGTCACCGTGGTGCCGTTGCGGGCGGCACATTCCTCTGCTTCCACCACCTGCCCGTTCTCTACCAGCAGCCTCATGCCGGTATCGAGGTCGGCGCGCCTGGTGAGGAGTTCAAACCGGCTGACGGAGGCGATACTGGGCAGTGCCTCGCCCCGGAAGCCCAGCGTCACGATAGACTGCAGGTCTTCCGCATCACGGATTTTGGAAGTGGCATGGCGCTGGATACTCAACAGGGCATCCGCCGGGCTCATACCCTCGCCGTCATCGGTCACCCGGATCAGCCGCTTACCGCCCTGTTCCACCTCCACAATGATGGTGCGCGCCCCCGCGTCGATACTGTTTTCCACCAGCTCCTTCACGACCGACGCGGGGCGTTCCACTACCTCGCCTGCGGCGATTCGGTTGACCGTATGCTCTTCCAGCAGGTGGATACGAGTGACAGGCGTTTGTTCCGTTTCTGGTTGACTCACTTTGGCGCAGTCGCCTGCTTGGGTGTGGGGGGTTTTGCCGCCGACGCCTTCAGCATCTGCTGGTAACGCTCCATGCGCTCTTTATACATCTTCACCTGCGGGTCGGTGTCGGGCTTGCCCTCTTTCTTGAGCTTCGCCAGTTGCTCTTTGGCTATCTCAATCTGCTTGGCGAGAACCTGAGGAGACATGCCCGGCGCCATGCCCGGCGGCATCCCCGGCGGAGTCTGGAACGCCTCAGGGTTCTCCTTGCGCCACCGCTCCATGGCCGCCTTCTGCCACGCCTTGTATACCTCGCTGCGCTTGGTAACAACCGCGTCCATCTCCTTCAGCAAAGCCAGTTTTTGCTGGTCCAGCCGCTTGCGCTCCGCAGGGTCTTGCGTGCTGAGCCGTTTCTTATCCAGCTCTGCCGACTTCTGGATAAGTATATCGCGCTGCTTCTCCAGCTGCGTCAGCCGCGCCAAGAGTGCCTTCTCCTTCGCACTGGGCTGAGACTTCTTGGCGGGCACCTGCGCCTTCGGTGGCAAGTTCATGGCAGGTGCAGGAGGCTTGGGAACAGGTTTGGGTGGCTCCTCATGCGCTCGGGCCGCAGTTGTCCACAAAAGCGCGCCTGCCAGCACAACGACTACGCCGAAAGATTTCACCATCGATTCGACCTCCTGTAATGAACGGTGAACTACCTTCATTATATACGAAAACCGGGCGCATAGAAGTTATCCGTGATCTCGCAAAAACACCAGATGTGTGGGAGGCATCTTTCGGCAGCAAAAGCCAGACACAGGAGACGGGATGAACTCCTGACACCCATGCTTCATCACGCATATCCCGCATCAGGGTTTCCAAGTCGCCGTATTCCAGTTCAGTCGAGAACGCCTCCACACAGTGGTATCCCAACCGGGCACTTGAACCATCCCGAAGCTCCAGCGGTCTCCAGCAGGTACGCCCTGTGCTTTTGGGGGAGGTTCCCATGCCCACCAGCGCAGTACAGGAGAACCCCTGTCGGCTTCCACCGCGAGGGTCAAACCCGGGAAGGAATCGGCTACCAGCGGTTCCAGTCCCTTGCGGAAGGGAACACGCTTCTGCAGAGGGATGAGCCGCAGCAGCGTAGGTCGCACCGCGGCATACAACACAGAGAGGCAGCAAGCGGTACCATCCGCCGCTCTACCCAGCTGCCAGCGATCGGGAGGAGACAGCTCCACCAGCTGCTCTATAGGCTCTCGCAGCAACAGCGAACGCAGCCGCACCTGCGAGGGCGCGATGTGCGCCGTATCTTCGTGCAAACGGTAAGGCGTCTTGTCCTCGCGTGCCAGCTGCCGCAACCAGTCCAGCTCCGCGCGCACCTCGTCCAGCAGCACGTCGCGGTAGAACCGTGCCACATCCTCACTGCCGAACCGCACCCAGCGGTTCTCGAACTGCCGCTCACCTGTCACGCGCGGGTATGTGGGACCATCGATCTGCCAGCCAGCGATGTCTCCCCACAGATTGGTCAAATACACGTTCTCCGGCATTGGCTCCATCGAGTGCCACGGCTGGCGCTGGACGAAATAGCGATGTCCGACCTGCTTCACGTAGTGATGCACCAGCTCGCGCACGAAGATGTAGCACGCAAAACGGTACGTCTCATGGTCGCCGACCTGATAGGCCATTCGCGCCATGTAGAGGGGCGGGGCAGCTTCGTCACCCAGCTCGGCAATCGCGTAACGCCCAAACGACTTCCAGTCGCACTCCAGCGGGGTGATGAAAAACTTCTGGATGGTTTTCCAGTGCTGGCGAATCGTCTCCCAGTCCTGCGTATAATGCGCGTAACACCACAGCGTCTCCAGCAGGTTGGACGAAAACTTGCCCGCGTCGTCGTAGCCGCCCCACGTGCCGATGCCCGGTCCCACCAGCAGCAACATCCCCCGAAACGGCCGGTAATGCTCTTCGCGCAGCACGTGCTGGCGCATGTATCCCTGCAGGCAGGCTTTCACGCGCTGTTGCACCAGCTCAGGCAGATAGGGCAGGGCTTTCGCATACCATCGGTCGCCCATCACCTGCCAGCAGTAGTTCTCGGCACCTCCATGGTCCCAGACCTGCTGCCAGTCCTCTTTCGAAAACTTCTGCGCCAGCCGCTCGCGTACCCACTCCAGCGCACGTTGTGCCGCCGGATGCAGTTGCCCCGATGGCAGCGGATACTGCTCGTGGGTATGCACGTAGCGCAGCAGCGGGAAGCGGATGGTAACCGTGTCGGCATCGCGCACGCCCAGCCAAGGCCCGTAGGGGGTCATGATGTCCGGGTCTTCAGTGGTTCCCTCCACCTGCATAGGGAAGGGCTTTTTCGCCCAGCCCTGTTGACCCGCCAGCCACGCCAGCGCCAGCACTGGCGGCAGGGGCGCCAGCTTCACCGCAGGAGTATTCCAGTCATCACGAATCAGGTGAAAAGTGTAGCGGGTATGCAAAATCAGGTCATCGCCTTCGATGGTGAACCGCTCGTCCGCGTAGATAGGGAAGGCGCGCAGGATGCGGCAAAGGCGGCTGCACCTACCCTGCACCTCCTTCGGCAAGCCGTTCTGCCATTGCCATGTCTTGACCGCCTCCAGACGGGTTTTGACAGGAAAGGAGACGTCTTTCTGCAGGGGTTTCTCATACCCGTAAAGCAACGCTACCACGATGTCTCCGCCTTTGCGGGCGAATTGCAGGTGCAAACCGTCTTCATCGAGGCGGATGCTTTGTGGACGATGCTGCGATACCACCAGTACAGGCGCATCGAAGCATCGCCAGCCAGTTGCCCCCGCAAAGGAGACCAGTAACCACGCCTGCGCCGGTACTGCGCGGGAAGTTTCCTCTGTTCGCAGCGATTGCGCTCCTCCTGAAACGGGGAAGAAGCAGGCAGCAGGTGCGCCCAAACCCCAGGCGCGCAGGTTGCCAAACAGAGTGATGGAGGCGGATTCCGTGCGAATGAGTACCGCGGGACACAGCTCGGTGCTCAGCACGAACTCACGGTGCTGTTCGAGAACAGAGGTTTGCATGGTTACGCTCCTGTCAGCGTCGTTTCGCCAGCCACTGCTGCTGCAGGCGGTTCAGCACGGCGGTAATCAGCAGTATCGTACCCACCACGGTGCCTTCCCAGTTGGACGCGCCCTGCTGTATCACGAAGCTGATACCGCTCAGGATGACGTTCAGCAGTGCCGCCCCGATGACTGCCCCAATGACCGTGCCCTGCCCCCCGCTGAGGCTGCAGCCGCTCACTACCGCTGCCGCGATGGCTTTCAGTTCATAAGATAGCCCGCTACCGGGGATGCCCTGTCGCTGGTAGGAGGCATACAGGATGCCCGCCAGTCCCGCCAGCAGGCTGCACAGCCCGTACGCAATCATCTGCGTGCGCAACACGCTGATGCCCGACAGGCGCGTGGCTTCCTCGTTGTTGCCCAGCGCGTAGATATGTCTCCCGATGACGGTGAAATGCATGATGATAGAGACCACAAGAAGCACTCCCAGCAACACATACACCGGCACCGGCACGTTCCATATCTTGCCGTTTCCCAGAAACTGGAACGCCTCCGAGTACGGCGAATCCTGCGGCGAGACGGGGATGGGCACGTTATTGGTCATCAGCTGTCCCGCGCTCAGGAAGATGAACAGCGACCCCAGCGTGACGATGAAGGGCAGGAGGCGGAAGCGGTTAATCAGCAATGCGTGCACGACACCTACCGCCGCCGAGAGCAGCAGCACCGCGAGAACGCTTGCCCCCAGCGACCAGCCCGCCCGCGCCAGCAGCCACGCGCACAGCACGCCCGTGAATCCGATAAGCGTGCCCACCGACAGGTCAATCCCGCCTGCGATAATCACCACCGCCTGACCGATGGCGAACACGCCGAGCAGCGCAATCTGGCGCGACAGGTTCTGCAGGCTGATGGGGCCCAGAAAGGCGTCGCCCTTTTCAGTGGAGCTGATGAACAGCACCAGCAATATCAGCACCACCACCACGCCGAATTCGCGCGTGCGCAAGATGCGCCCTGCCCAGCTAAACAGCATGAAGACCCAGCCTCCTGCTGAGCTGCCATTATCGCCCAGCCTTTTTCGTCCGCCCACTCTACTCTGCACTGTCAGCCTCAGCCATCGCTTGTTCTCGCTGTTTCTTCAGCAGGTTCTGGTATGCCTCTTCCCAGAAGCGAACTCGCTCCTCCGGGGTCAGAGTCTCCAAATGTTGAAGCAGTTTCTGCGCCGCTTCGCGCTTCATTTGTACGCAATCAAAGGTCTTCGTTCTCATCTTCAATCACCTCCGCTGGCGAGAAGATGGCTATCTGTGGGTATCCCCGACTCAAGTTTACCAGATTGTACTGCGCCATGCGACGGAAATGAACGATATGACGAAAGTTCCAACTGACAATCATTGAGCACCCAGAAACCGTCGCGATAGCCACGTGCAACGCATCTGTCTTGGCAGAGGGGAGAACGATGCCAGCCTCAACGTATGCCTGTTGTAGGTTCTCCGCTTCGCTGGTAACTGGAACAATCTGCATCCGTGCGAGCAGGCTCGTGAACAGGTCGAGAACCTCCCTTGGCGCTAAAGCCACCTCTTGGGCGACTAACGGCGATGTAACCAACAGAAACCTGCCTGAGCGCACCCGTTCAAAGAAGCGCGTTGAGGCATCTGAGAACTCCTCATCAAAACAGCCGCCGTAAATGGACGTGTCAGCATACACTCGAATCGGGCGCATCCGCACCGTCCTCCGTGAACGCACCACCGTTGGCGTACGAGTTAGGCAGCTACTTCAGCCCCAAAACTTATTGGCAGAGTTCCTGTCTATCTCTTCACGATGACTTAATCCCCAGCTCCTCTAGTTTCTTCAGGTACTCCTCGATGCTCTTCGGGGTAATAATCTCCACGCCTGTATCGATGACGTTACCCGGAGCGACTTTGTAGCCCGATTCTTGTTCAAACTCCTTCAGTGCCCTGTCCACATCGCCCAGCGTGATAATCTTGTAAAGCAGCTGCACCGAGCGATAGCCGAATTCATACGGCTTCTGCACCACGGTGGCGTCGATCTCGCCGCGCTTGAGATGGTTAATGGTTTCGGGTTCGGCATCGAAGCAGAGAATCTTGATTCGGTCGCGCACACCTGCCTCTTTCACCGCCGCGGCAATCTGCGGACCGTTATAGGAGAACAGCCCCAGCAGCATCTTCACGTCTTTATGCGCCTGCAGCACATTCTCCACATTGGCGCGCGCTTTGGCGGGGTCTTTATTGTCGTCAAAAACGTCGACCAGAACAATGTTGGTACCCTTCACTGCATCCTTGAACCCAGCAATACGCTCGCGGGCGTTGGGGGCATTCTGATTGCCCACGAAGCCGAACACCTTGCCCCCCTCTGGCAACAGTATCTTTGCCGCTTCGCCCGCCGCCTTGCCCGCTTCGTAGTTGTTCGTGCCGATGTAGGCGATGCGCTTGGAGTTCGCCGCGTCCGAATCGAAGGTGATGACCTTAATGCCGCTGTTCATCAGGTCGTCGATAACGGGACCGATAGTATCGGACTCGATGACCGAGATGCCGATACCATCCACCTTCTGCGCCTGATACTCCTCGATAATCTGGCGTTGCAACGCTGGTGAATCGGTGGTTGGACGGCGGGAGATGGCTTCACAACCGAGCTCTTCTGCTGCCTTGCGCATCCCCACCTCCATGGGGTCCCAAAACGGGGAACTGCCGTTAGTAACCAGTACGATGCGTACCTTTTTCGCTTCGCTGGTAGCAGGCGTTGTGGCGGTCTGTTCCTTCTTGCCGCAGCCTGCCGTCAACAGAACAACTACGGTCAACACAAGAACAGGTGATCCCCAGTTTTTCATCATCACTTCCTCCTGCCCACAGATTGAGGTCGGTATGGTCGTCGAATGCCTTCTGCTCCCTTATTAGTTACGCAGTTGACAGACTGTCGGAGATTTTGTGTTGTCACACCACACCATTTGTCATTCTGAGCGAAGCGAAGAATCTCTGTTGAGGCTCTGAGATGCTTCACGTTCGCGCAGCATGACAGGAAACTGTCTCTACGGTCGTTGCACAAGCACGAGCCCGTAAGTGTTCAGCGCAACTGCGTACCTCCGAATTATATATTCCACCGCACGACACACTATCCTCCTGCCCGCCCTTCACCTCCTTGACACTCACTGAGGATTCCAGTTAAGATGATGTAGCAGAGCTAAACATTCAAGCGGGAGGGACGCCATGACGACTCAATTCATCAGCGACGAACAGTGGTGCGAGTATTTCAAGAACGGCTATCTACGGCTGGGCAAGGTGATGAGTGACGAGGAGCTGGAGCAGATGCGCCAGCGCATCGACGACATCATGCTGGGCAAAGCCAACATCGATTACGACCGCCTGCTGATGCAGCTGGACAGCGACACCGGACGTTATGAAGACGCTCCTGAACAGACGCTTGGGTTCAAGGGAGCAACACTCAACTACCGCAAAATCCAGAATCTGGAGTACGACCCCGTGTTCCTGCGCTACATGCAGAAACCCCTTTTCCGCGAGATTTGCGCGACCGTCTACGGGGCGCACGTACCAATCGCCTGCTACCGTGCCATGTTTATGAACAAGCCCGCCCAGAAGGGCACGATACTGCCGTGGCATCAGGATGCCGGTTTGCAGTGGGGGCTGGACCGCGACCCGGTGGTGACTGTCTGGACAGCGCTGGACCCTGCGACGAAGGAGAACGGTTGTGTGCGCGTGGTGCCGGGCACGCATCGGTTGGGGCTGCTCAGCGAGTGGGGACACACCATCACCCCTGAGCAGGAGGCGATGTACTGCCCCGAAGACAAAGTGGTGTATCTGGAAGCGGAGGCGGGCGAAGCCATCCTGCTGCACAACTGGCTGCTGCACGGCTCCGGGGTGAACACCATAGACATCCCCCGACGCGCTTTCAGCGTCTGTTACATGGACGGGCGCACGCGACGCCTCAGCGATGGCTCGACCTTCCCCATCATCTTCGGCAAGGGTGCGCTGGTGCCGGAGCAACTGGAAGCAGGCACACCAGTGTAACGTTTGTGCGTATATGGATAGTGGGGTAAATCACTATCCTGTAAAGGAGGGAGGCACCATGCAGAAGAACATGGGCGTCGCCGACCGGGTCATTCGCCTTATCGTCGCCGTGATATTCGCTGTGCTGATTGCGCTGGGCACGGTGAAGGGCGCGCTGGCTTGGGTGCTGGGCATCCTCGCGCTCGTCCTGCTGGGCACGAGCGCGGTGGGCTATTGCGGGTTGTATAAGGTGCTGGGCATCTGCACGTTGAAGCAGGAAGGTGGCTCTACCGGCGAGAAACCCGCGACGACTTAGCTGAGTAATTCGCATGGTGCTGGCGCGCAAACCTTCTGGTGAGCGGAGAACTTTCCAAACGGCTCGGCTCCCGCCGAGCCGTTTCGCGCAACTACCATATCGGCGGATTGTAAGGCTTTGTCAGTGGGTGACCGTCCAGAGGTGGGTCGATGCGCTTCAGGTTCACGCCAAACCGTTCCAGAATGGTGGGGGCGATGTCGGCGCGGGTACCGCGGCGCATAATGCCTTTGTCGTTGGTCGCGAGGAAGACGTAGGGAGCGTCGCTGTGGCTCTTGAGCCCCTCGTCAAAGCCATGGTCGGCGGTCACGTAGATGAGCGTCTTATCGTACAGCTTCAGATCTTTCAGTTTCTGCACGATTCTGCCCAACCATCGGTCGCCGGAGATGAGCGCATCGTTGTACTCTTTGGAGTTCTCGCCGTGCTGATGCCCGCTGTGGTCCACTTCTGCGAAATGCACAAAGAAGAAGAAGCGCTTGTCCTTGTAGCGTTCCAGCATCTCCAGCGTCTTCGCACCCACCAGGTCGTCGCGCATTAGCCCGTTGATGAACACGTCCATGTTCTGCGCGGCGTGGTAGAAGGGCTTGCCGGGCTCCACCAGATAGCGCACACCGTTTTCCACCACAATCCGCCCCTGTCGCAATCGCTGTTGCGCCTGGGGACGTCCTGCGCGTGCCCGCTGTTCGATGGCAGCCGCTGGTATCTTTGTCGGTGGGTCGGCATCCACGTTGCCCTTCTTACCGATGACCGCTACCGTCGCGATGTTGTCTGCGCCAAAATGCTGTTCCAGCCGCTCGAAAACGGTGTATCCCTTCGGAATGGGCTGGTATCGCCCGTTACTGAAAACGCCGGTCTTTTCCGGCTCGTAGCCGGTGAGTATCTGCGTCCATCCCGCTTTGGTATCGGTAGTGCGCAGGATGTCGATAGCCACCAGTTTGCCCTCAGAAGCCAGCCTCGCGAGGTTCGGCAGCTCCCCACGCTGCAGGCACTCGCGCACATGCTCGCGCTGCGCCCCATCCCAGCCAATGAGGATGACGTTCCGCACCTGCTTGCCTGGCGTTTGCCATGCTGCGAGTATCAGCGCAGACAGCAGCAAAAGCATCCCCGTTATCCACAATCTCCGTCGGTACATTCAGGGCACCTCCCTCTGCATACTCATTTATCCAGACGTCCTGCAAAGGGAGAAGTTCAATTGGGCTTGCGGGAGCAGCAGATTCAGGCATATAATGAAACTGTCAGAACGGTAGAAAGGAGTAAGATCCTATGCGTGCGATCATGAAGACCCGCCCTGAACCCGGGGGCGAGGTGGTAGATATTGCCGACCCATCCACTATTCCCCCAGACTACGTCCTCGTCAAGCCCCTTGCCTGGTCGATCTGCGGCACCGATGTACACATCTGGCACTGGGACCACTGGGCGGCGCATCGCATCCGTCTGCCCCGTATTCTGGGTCATGAGTTCGCAGGTGAAGTCATCGCCGTTGGCGAGGGGGTCACTGAACGCCGGGTGGGCGATGTAGTCGCCAGCGAGTCGCACATCGTGTGTGGTGTGTGCTATCAATGCCGTCACGGACAGGCGCACGTGTGTCGCAACACCCGCATCCTGGGAATAGACACCGACGGGGTGTGGGCGGAGCTGGTGCTCATCCCCGAGGCGAATGCCCGCCCTACTCCACCGCAAATCCCTGTGGAGATAGCAGCCATTCAGGACCCGCTGGGCAACGCCGTCCACGCCGCGCTGGCGGGTCCGCTGGAGGGGCGCACGGTAGCGGTGATGGGGTGCGGACCGCTCGGACTGTTCAGCATCGGCATTGCCAAAGCGTGCCATTCCAGTACGGTTTTCGCGGTGGAGAAACATCCCTATCGGCTGCAGCTGGCGGAGCAGATGGGAGCGGATGTGCTGTTGGACCCGATGGGGGACGATGTGGAAAAGGCGGTGATGACGCACACTGCGGGAGAGGGTGTGGACGTGGTGCTGGAGATGTCCGGCGCGCCGATAGCAGTGAAAACGGGCTTCCGGATTGCTCGTCCGGGGGGCAGGGTGACACTGATGGGTATCCCCAGCGACCCGATAGAGGTGGACTTTGCGGAGGACGTGATATTCAAGGGACCGGAGGTGCAGGGTATCGTCGGGCGGCGGCTGTATCAGACGTGGGAGCAGATGCAGGACCTGCTGGTGTCCGGCAGGCTGGACGTGCGCCCGGTGATTACCCACACGATGGGCTTTTCAGAAATCGGCAGGGCGATGGAGCTGATCGATACCGGCACGTGCGCCAAGGTGATACTTCGCCCCGATTAAGCCTGCATCGCAGCGATGATGGCATCGGTTAACTCGGAGGTGGTGGCGGTTCCCCCCAGGTCGCGGGTTCGCACCTTGCCTTCGCTGAGCACGCGGTAGACCGCCTGGCGCACCCGCTCGGCAGCAGAGGTCTCACCGAGGTCCTCCAGCATCATCGCCGCACAGAGAATCAGCGCAATCGGGTTGGCAAGGTTCTGTCCTGCGATATCTG
This sequence comes from Bacillota bacterium, assembly GCA_023511455.1. Classification (NCBI taxonomy): domain Bacteria; kingdom Bacillati; phylum Bacillota; species Bacillota bacterium. Next base: position 62,163 of record JAIMBJ010000014.1, on the reverse strand, counting down.
GCGCGGAGCCATGCACTGCTTCATACACCACAATCCCGTCTTCTCCCACATTTGCGCTTGGAGTCAACCCCAGTCCGCCCACCAGCCCTGCGCAAAGGTCGGAGATGATGTCGCCATACAGGTTCTCCATCACCATCACATCAAACCTTTCGGGACGGGTGACCAGCTGCATACAGGTGTTGTCCACAATCAGCTCTTCGTATTCAATCTGTGGATAATCGCGCGCCACACGCCGGCAGCACTCCAGAAACAGCCCGTCGCTGAGCTTCATGATGTTTGCTTTGTGGACTGCGGTTACCCTTTTCCGCCCATGTCTGACGGCATACTCAAAGGCAAATCGGGCGATGCGCAGGCTGGCGCGCTCGGTGATGATTTTGAGGCTCTCCACCACCCCAGGCACGACGATATGTTCCAGCCCCGAGTAGAGGTCCTCACTGTTCTCGCGGATGACGACCAGGTCCACGCCTTCGTAACGTGTTTTCACGCCAGGCAGGTTTTTGGCAGGGCGTACGTTCGCGAACAGATTCAGCCGTTTGCGTAAAGCCACGTTTGGGCTGCTGTAGCCCGTGCCGACGGGAGTGGTGATGGGCCCCTTCAGCGCGATGCGGTTCTTCAACACCGAGTTGAACACTTCATCGGGCAGGGGCGTGCCGTATTTGTTCATGACCTCCGTGCCCGCCTCGAATCGCTCCCAGCGGACGGGCACGTGGGTAGCCTCTACCACCCGGACGGCGGCATCGACCACCTCCGGGCCGATGCCATCGCCGGGGATAAGCGTCACGGTAGACATCGTTGGGAAACCTCCCGATGCGTGCTAATTGCGTGAAACCACCTTCTCTTCGGGGCGAAAGGGATGCACGGCACGACGGGCAGACTGTTCTGCTGCCTTCAGCAACAGGTTTTCAATCTCTTGCTCCAGCAAAGCCAGCGCCGCCTCCAGACGCTGAACCACATCATCTATCTCGAGGAGCTTCTGTTTTTGTACCAGAGGAACCTGAAGGACGGCGCCGATGGTGTTCGCCAGCACGCGAGGATTGTTGGGGAGCTCCACCACAAAGTGTTTACCACCTTCAGGGCTGAAGAGCAGACGCACATACTGTTCCAGACGGTCGGTCGCGTGGTGCACAATGGGCAAAACACGATGTTCACAGCTGTCACAGACATCGGGCAGAAGCATCACTTGTGCTAGCATAAAAGGCTCATGTTGCACTATCTTCACAATGCGGAAACGTTGCTCGCCCACTGTCCACAGATTCATAGTGCCATCGGGCAGATTCTGCAGGGCGGTGATACGGGCAACGGTTCCCCAGCGGTAGGGAACCGCCGGACCGCCTACCTCCTTGCCTTCGCGGATAAGCACGACTCCAAACTGCTTGTCCTGTTCGAGCACCATGTGCATCATCTGGCGATAGCGCTCTTCAAAGACGTACAGGGGCAAAGGCATCCCCGGAAACAAGACAGCATGCAACGGAAACAGCGGTAGCGTTACCAGCGGTTCCATGTAAAAACTCTCCGAGTGATATATTGCCTGTACCTGGTGTTTATCACGCATAGAGTGTACCCTGCGGTGTCTGCGCAGTGCAAGAGATGCAGGAAAGAAAAAGCCTTCTGCTAGGACCTTTTTTGCCGGTTTTTACTGGTCCAGGTCCTTGAACAGGGAGGCGAAGTATTCCGCATACTGATGCTCTACGGCGGCAAAGGCGAGGTCTATCGCCAGCGTCCACAGCAGGATGATGGCATCATCACGGGGCATCTCCAGCACGCGGGCGAAGAAGTCCTTGATAATCTCCTCGTAAGTGGTGCCGGTCTCATGAATTTCGAACCGCTCGCCCGGCAACCGGCGCGCCACCTCTTGCATCTGCAATCTGTCCAGAAACTCCCGCACGTTGGCAGGGGTAGCGTGCTCCAGGTGGTCACCGAACTCACGGTAAACCAGTTCCTTGAATGTCTGCAGGTCCACGCCGCTTTGTCCTCTTCCGTTATCCATTTATTAAGAGTATAACACGTCGCCTCGCCATTAGCAACGGGAGTAACGCTGCCAGCGGGGGGCGGTGAGCTTGCGCCAGATGTAACCGAGGCGGGTGGACCAGTTCGGTGCACGGTAAAGGTCCAGTAAACGGATACCCAGGTAGTGCAGGTAAGGACGCTTGCACATTTCGAACAGCAGGCGCAAACTGAGCGGCATGGGCAAAAAGCGCAGGGTCTCCACGATGTGCTGGGGTACGGGTATTTGCAGATACTTCGCCACCTCGTGCAGCGCCAGATGTACCGGGCGCGTGGTGCCAAACTGATAGGCGTCCACCACCACCTCACGCCAGGAACTTATCTGCGAGACGAGACGAGCGACATCCACCAGCCATTTCAATCCCGAACCGCAATGGTGGTAATAATAGTGCGCGCACAGGTAGCTCAGATGGGCAGGGAGATTGAGTACGGGCAGTTCATCGATGCCCGCACCGCAAACCGTGGTTGTCTTATCCCAGATACGGCGACGGGCAGGCGGATAGAAACCGGGCACGTCCAGATGTGCCTCCAGCCGAAGCATCCATGAGCCCTCACGGCGGGTGAAGGAGGTCTCGGCACGATAGCGTTCACCAAAGTGCTTACCTGCGATGTCCTCGTCCTCCTCCTGCCAGCCCAGCTGTTGCATCACGGGCTTCAGGATGTTGACGTCCTCGGGGTGCACCAGCAGGTCGATGTCCTTCATGGAGCGAATGCCCAGGTCGGGGTAGACCGTTGCCAGCAGGGCGGAACCCTTAACCGCGACGAAGCGCACTCCGGCATCTCTCAGAGCGGGTGCCACCTGCGCCAGCTGCTGTATGTACATCACGTTGGCGGCGAGCTGGGAGTTGTATTCGGCACGAAGCCTCTCCCGAATGTGAACGGGGACGCTGTCCGGCAGGAGCGTGTAGAGCAATCCGGCTACCCCCCGTGCGATGCTCTGCTCGGCGAGCGATTGCCATACTGCTTCATCCAGCGTCTTCCAGTGCAATGGCTCACCCCGGCACCACCGACCTATCATCTCGCAGAGCATGGTGCAGGCGGGGTCTCGTAAACAGCCGGAACAGACCTTCTTGCCCATGCTCTTCCTCCTAAATCTCACCCGGCTTCACCACGCCGATTTCCTTGCCGTCAGGGCGTACGTTTAAGCCACCAAAGCGCAGAATGACAACGTGGGACGCATCCCGCAAGGGCGTGCGCACCGTGATGGTGCGATTCACAAAATCTATCCGCTCCAGAATACCTATCGCCAGGCAATCGCCCTCCGCATTCAGTAGCCCCAGTAACAGTTTGACGAAGCGATGGACACCCGCCGTCGTAACATGCGCCACCCGGAAAGTTTCTTCCACAATCACCAGCGCACGCTCATCCACCACCTTGTCGGTGATGACGAAAAGGTGCTCTGTGGTGCGCTCTGCCCAGAACACCCGCGAGCGCAGGGTCTCTTGCAGGAAGTGGATTTCGTTCCACTCGAGTAAATGGCCCGTATTGAACCATGTGCCTTCGCAAGCGATATCGGACAGGGCGAAAGTATGCAGACGTGCATCCTGAAAGTATCGGAAGAAGCGCATCACCCGCCGCTGCTGACGCATTTCGGGCGACTTGACCATCACGGTCTCAGGCACGGGCAGGCGAATGAGCCTCAGGTTGCGCCGTTCTATCGATCGCAGGATGTGCTCCAGCTCATCCTTGCGCTGGATGGCAACCACAAACTGGGGACGTACCGCTTCCACTTTCGCACACTTCAAACGGCGTGCCGCCGCCCCCGTCACGAAACCGGTGGTATCCACGATCACCGACTCTGCACCCGCTTCCTGAGCTTTGGTTACCATTGCACGCACGCCGTTCACCGTCTCCAGCATCCGCCCCCTGGGGGTGTTGGAACCGACAAAATAGATGGCGCGGGGCACCACTGCGTGTAACGTCGGCACAGGCATTTCCACCAGCCCCATGCCGATGGTGGTGGGCGGACCAATTTCCGACTGCCCGACATCGGCATCCACTATCGCCGTGCGGATGCCGTGCGCGAGCTGACGGTTCGCCAGCAGCGTGGCAAAAGTCGTTTTCCCGACATCGCGTGCGCCCAGCACCATCACGCGCGCTTTCTGTGTTGCCAGCGCCTGCAGCGCCTGCTCCCATTCAGGGTTTTGCTTTTGCGTTTCGTCCATCATTATCTGCTTGATAACATCAGGGCGTGCCCTGCAACGCTCACGGGTCTACTATATATTAACCGCTTAATCTCCCCCAATGCAATATACCACGTTGGATACAGCCGGTTGTTTCCGGTATAATCTCAGCAGCATTGACCGGCGAGGCAGAGCGGAATGAAGACATCCACCAAGCTCGCTCTTCTCGGCGCGATGGTGTTGCTCGCGGCGTTGCTGGTGATGTGGCGCATCGCGGCGACTCCTGTCACGCCAGAAGAGCAGGTATTACGCAACCGACTGGAGGATATCCGTCTGGCGATCGAAGGGCGCGATGTGAACGCCATCATGGACGCTATCTCCAGCGAATTTAATGCGTTTGGCTACTCGCGCGACCGACTGCGCATCGAGATAGCGTCGGCGTTTCGCCGCGGTGTCCGACCGCATCTTCGCTACACCACGCCGGTCATCAATATTATCGGCAAAGAGGCGACGGTGAATATGCGCGTGGAAGTCTGGTGGGAAGACCAGGGGCTGCTCAGCCGCCATGAGCCTACCGATATCCAGCTCAAGCTGCGCAAGGAGCCGGCTCGCCAATGGCTGGTGTTTCCCACCGAAAAGTGGCGCGTGGTGGATGTAGAGGGAATAGGCACCGATGGGCTGGAATAGCAGAGTGGAATATACGCGGGTGGATTATCAGGTGCATACCTTCCTGTCGCACGACGGACGCGCGACCATGCTGGAACACTGCGCCCGTGCAATGGCTCTGGGGCTGGACGAAATCGGCTTCAGCGAACATAAGGATTTTGACCCTAACGATCCCGTGGTGGAATACTTCGATTACGACCTGTTCATGGACGACATCACCTATGTGCGCGACCTGTTCCGGGGGCGATTGCGAATCCGTGCAGGCGTGGAGATAGATTACCAGCAGTGGTTCGAACCGGATGTGCGTGTGTGGCTCAGCCAGTATCCTTTTGACTATGTACTGGGTTGCGTGCATTATGTGGACGCACTGATGCTGATGACCGATGACTACGTGCAGCGTTTCCCCACGGCTCGCGAGGCGTACCAACGCTACTACGAGGAAGTGCTGCATTCGGTGGAAAGCGGGTTGATTGACATCGTGGGGCATCTGGAGTATGCCAAACGGCGCGGTGTGCCCCGATTTGGCGCATTTGACCCCCAGCCCTACCGCGAACACTTGTTCACGTTGTTTGACCTGATGGTGGAGAAAGGCACGGTGCTGGAGATAAACACCGCCGGTCTTCGGCAAGATGCCCGCGATTTCTACCCCTGCCGACAGACCCTGCAATGGTACTATGAACGCGGCGGCAGGCTCATCACCTTTGGCTCGGACGCTCACCACCCCGACGAGTTAGCGCATTGCTTGCCGGATGCGGTGCGCATGGCGTGGGACGTCGGCTTTCGCGAGGTCGCGGTGTTCGAGAGGAGAAAGATGAGCCTCTTGCCGCTGTGTAAGGCAAAGAAATAAAAACACCTCGGCGCCCGGAGTGAGGATTACCATCCGTATCGCTCCGGTCCCCACTCTCTCTCTACCAGCTCCTGCTTGAGCAGAATCAGCTTCCGACTGGGTACGTCCTCGTAGACGACAACACCCGGGCCGATGCACGTGTATGCGCCAATCTTGACGCCCGGCTGTGTGATGACATTCACCCCCGTGCGGCTGAAATCACCGAAGTAGGTGGAGTCCGCGCCGTGGACGGGAAACTCGCGCCTGCCCTTAATGCGATGGATGGTCTCGGCGTCGTCGAAGCGCAGTGTGCCGCACACCGTCGCCGCGCCGATGTCCACCGATTGCCCCACCACACCCGCAATCTCGCAATAGTGATACAGGTAAGCCCCGTCGAACATCACGCCGTCCAGCTCCGCGCCATGCCCCACGATGCACCGGTTGCCCACCACGCTATACGCGCCAATCAGGCAGTAGTCGCTAACGCGCGTGTGGTTGCCAATCGCCACCGCCCTGCCCACAATCGCCCCGTTCACCACACGCGTGTGCTTGCCGATGAACACGTTGCCTTCCAGCACCACCCGGTTGCCAACCTTGCTTCCTTCCCCAAGCAGGACAAACCCCTTTATCTCTGCCCCGTCATGGATGCGGGCAGTGGGGTGGATGACGCTTTCCTGCAGGTTTCGGCTCATCTCGTCCAGCACACGCCGGTTTGCCTCTAGAATATGCCAGGGCTTGTCCATGTCCACGAGGTAGCCCTCCACCTCCACCGCCAGCACCTCTTTCCCGTCGTCTATCAGCGTTTGCAGGCTCTGCGCCAGCTCCGCTTCCAGTGGCGGCATCCCGCCAACGGGCACCTGGGTCATGATGCCCGGATTGTTCTGGATGGCAGGAAGGGCAGATGGCGTGAAGGCATAGATGCCACATAGCCGGTGTTCGCAGTCGCGGCTGTGTCCCTCCACATATTCGATGCGCTCCTGCTGCACGTGCGCGCCCAGCCAGTCAATCGTCCGCTCGGGCGGGATAACCGGCTGCACCAGCGCGACCGCCGCTGCGTCGCTATGCGCAGCGGTTTGCAGGAATCGGTTCACCGTCGCCTGTGTGGTCACCACATCTCCGTAAAACACCGCAAAACGCTGAGAGTTGTCCAGCAGGGGCAGAGCCGCGTGAACGCATGCCGCCGTGCCTGGAACCCCCTGCACGCCGACAAAGGCGATTTCCAGCCCATCTACGCCATGCAACGCCGAACGGACGGAACCTGGGTGCACACCCAGCACCACCACTGCCCGACGGATGCCCGCTTCGCGAATCTGCCGCACCAGCCGGCGCACTGCAGGTTCGTTCACCACCGGTGTGGCGCATTTGTTGCGCACCTCGTTATACGGCCAGAAGCGGCTACCTGCCCCAGCGCACAGGACTATCGCCTGATTCATGAGTGCCCTCCTGCACAGGATTGGCTGTTACGGATGGAACGCCATGCCTTCGAATGATGTTGTTTCGGCTCTGGTGGCGGCTATCTCCTCTCTCAGTTGCTGCATCTCGCGCGCGATCCCCTCCACCTGAGCAAGTTGCTGCGCTTCCTCTTGGCGTCCCAGCAGATCCAGCGCCACCGCCTGATGCGCTTTGTCTTTCTCGGAATATGCCGCGCACCGTGTCGCTTCCTGCCAGTACTGTTGCGCCAGTTCGTCCTGTCCCAGACGTTGTGCCGCCAGCCCTGCCCAGAAGAAGGGGATTGCGTCCGCCGGATGCACCGGCTTACCCACTGCCAGATGATGGGGATACTCCAGTGCGTGCTGGAAGTGCTCCAGCGCACCCTGCCAGTCGCTCCGCTGCGCCATTTGCTTGCCCTTGCCGAGATGCGCCCCTACCCACACAGGGCGAGTGGATGTCTCTCCTTCTGCCACATGGAAGGTACGCGAGTGTAGCACGCGGATAGCGTCGTCGTAGCGCTGCGCCTGCACCAGCAGGTGCGCGTGCAACTGCGCCATGCGGTTTTCTTGCAGAACCTGCTGGCTTGCCTGCTCCAGCCACTGCAGGCGTACAGTCGCCTCGATACCAGCGCGCCGCGCCACAGCGTCTCGCTCCACCCACAGGTAATGGTCGTCCGGAGATAACGATAGGGCGCGCTCATAGTAGCGCAGCGCAAGGTCGTGCCAGCCCTTCGCCTCCGACAGCGCGAGACCGATGTTGCGGTACAGGGTCGGGGCGATGGGCAGTTCGGGCGGTGTCGCCCGCAGGCAACGCTCCGCAAGCGTTTGCAGGTTCTCCAGGCTGGAAGGGACAGACGCATCCAGTGCCATGAGCCATTCGCGCAGTGCGTCTTCCCATCGCCGGTGCGCTGCCAGCCAGTTGCCCAGCGCGTAGCGGGCAAGCGTGTCATTTGCTTTGACCGCCAGCACTTTCTGGAGGGCATGATAATCCTCCAGCCGCCATGGGAAGAGGTAGCGTTGCTCACTGCGGGCGGCGAGCAGGGCGTGTTCCGCCACCTGCGCCAGTAGCCCCTTCTGGCTGTAAGCCAGCGCGAGCAGGTAATGGGTGATAGCCTGTTCGGGCAGACCAAGCCGGGCAGACGCCTCCAAAATGCGGATGGCGTCGGTTGCGCAGCCGGCGTTCAGGTAGTCACAGGCGACCTCCTCGAAGCCCCATGCCTGCATCGTCAGCGGTTTCAGCAGATTGACCGCATCCGCTTCGGGCGATTCGGGCGTGCCCAGATAGGCTTCCGTGCGTAGCAGAGGCTCCAGCGGTGCGAGCAGGTGCACCTGCAGGCGCACCTGTGCCGCTTCCTCCACCTCTCCGCGCAGGCGAAGCACCGCCGCCCGCATCATCCAAGCTTTGATGTGCGCGGCGTTATACAACAGGCACTCGGCAAGCAGGTCGTCTGCCCGAGCCAAATCGCGTCGTCGCAGCGCGCACATCGCCAGAAGATAGAATGCCAGTGCGCGGTATTCCGCGCTCCGTCGCAACGGGTAGAGCCACTCTTCCGCTTCGGTATCTCTGCCCTGCGTGACCAGGCACAGCGCACGCAGGTACATCGCCTCGTGGTTTTGCGGGTCGCGCTGCAGGGCGCGTTCCGTATACCGCAGGCACTCGTCCCAGCGTGCGTCTTCGAGACACATGCGCGCCAGAGCGTTCAGCGCAGGCAGGTAGTCCGGCAGCTTCTCCAGTGCCTGTCGGTATTTCGCTTCCGCCTCGTCCAGAAGCGCGCCGCGCTCCAGCGCGTCTGCCTGCAAGAAGTAGGTCTGCGCGTCGTCGCCAGAGGGAGCTGGGGGAATAGTGATACGCTCCCGCTCGATGACAGGGTTGGCAATCGCTTCCAGTAAGGTGTCCCGCGCCCCGGTGGCGATGAGAACCTTCAACGGCAGTTGGGCGGGCTGCGGCAGCGTGAATTGCCAGCTGCCCGTGCGCTCCGGATAGAGGTCTACCCTTTGCTCATGCACCACATCGTCGCCATACTGCAGGATGAGGCGATGGTCGGGGCGCGGAGCGGTGCTGTGGAAGCGCACCTGTAGCTGTTGTCCCTGCATTTGCACACTCAACGCCCCATCCCGGCTGGCTGCCGAAACCGTCCCCTGCAGTCCGCGAATGGGGTACCACGCCTCCTGCCAGCATTCCAGAGAGTGCGGGGGTATCCAGTGCCAGATGCTCTGGTCTTCAAAGCGTCCCGTCTGAATCTCCACATAGGGCACACCGCGGTCGTCCAGCCGCTCCGCCCACACTGCGCCGTCGTCCGCCGTGCCCCAGGTGAACAGCTTCCTGCCGCAGGCGTCGCGTGGATTGGCAACGTGCAACAGCCCAGTGTCTTCGCGCAGGTCATAGCCGCCGAAGAAGTCGCCCCGGAAGTCGTGCGCGAACACACTGGAGGCTCTATCATAACTGCGGTACAGGCTCAGGTCGGCGCCGTCGTCGGTGACAGGGAAGGGCAAGGTAGCGCGTGCCTCGCTCAGGTCGCCCTCCCAGTTGCGCACGGAAGAAGCGGGCAGTATCCATTTCCATTCCTCGTGCGCCGACACGGCGCAGTTCGTCCAGAAGTAGAAGCGTTTCTTCAGCTCGGTGCGGTTGAACAGACGGATATCGGTCTCCATGAACGCACGGTCAGGATAAAGGCTAATGCCGACCATCCACATCATGCGGCTGCGTCGGCAGATTTCGCCAATCCAGATGGTGGCTTTCTCCCCCTCCTCTTTGGGATAGGAAAGGGTGTACCAGACAGGCTGGTGCGTGGTGTAGCGGTGACCGATGGGGAAGTTGAACTCGATGCCTCCGGCAATCCACGCGCCAGTCAGCCCAATAAGTGCCGGTTTGATGGATGGCGGCTGGTGCAGGCACTCGCGTTCGCTGATTTTATCATACAGCGACCACACCCGCCCGCCGAGTTCGGGCAGCACCATCACGCGCAGGTACGGGTTCTCTACGAAGACCGCATGATACTGGCGAGGCTCTGCCTCATCGCTGAGCTGGTCGAGTAGAGGATAGGGATATACCGCCCAGTAGCCCCTGCGCTGTAGTGGCGGATGCGGGTTCGCTTTACCCACTGGACAGGTGGGGATGGTTACTGTCTCCTCCCAGAGATGCACAGACATCGGTGGCTCTCCGTTGCAAAAGATTTGATAACTGCCCGGACGGACAGGTTACTTGATGAGCATCGGCGGTTCCACCTCATGAGGACGTCCGGCGTTGCGGCGGATGCGTTCGACCTCCTCGTCGGGGATGGCGCGTTCGAATCGACGGAAACCTGCCACCTCGAAGCCGTGCTTGTGCGCCAGGCGGGTAATCTCCTCCACCTGGTCCACGCGGATGTCCGCGCCCAGCGTGAAGCACTCGAAGCGGCGTTCCAGTGCCAGGATAATGGTCTCGGCGATACACGCCTCCGCGTGTTTGGGGGGAAAGCCGAAGTTAAAGCCGAAATCCACATTCTCTCCGGGCACCCGGATTACTCCGCCGTCGATCACCAGCACATCATTGCGCTTTTCATACACAGCAGCGGACACGTTGCGGGGGCGCGCCACATCGCAAACCACTGCGCCCGGACGCAGGTCTTCGGGTTCTATCAGCACATCGGTGGCGGAGCTGACGGCAATCACCATGTCGGCGTCGCGCACCGCGCTACGCGAGTCGGTAGATATGTGAACCTCGGCGGGTGTGGAACGGGCTATCTCCTCCTGCAACGCTTCCAGCCGGTCGCGCTTGCGCGCCACCAGCGTGATTTGCGCCACATGCTTTGCCAGAATGCGCGCACACACGCTGCCAATCGCCCCTGTCGCACCGATGACGGTCGCCTGTGCCTCCTCCGCGCGGATGCCCATACGCGCCGCCGCCAGCAGAGTGCCCTGCAATGCACTGCCCGCCGTGTAGGAGTTGCCGGTGGTCACGGGAGTGTTCAACGCGCGCGCCACACTCACGCCGCGATCGCCCACCACCTTCAGGAACGCGCCAAGCCCGATAATCTGCGCACCCAGCTCTTCCGCCATGCGTCCAGCCCGCACGATTCGGGGCAACACCTTCTCAAAGGGGGTCTCCAGCAGCAGGCGCGGCGTCATGGGAACGGCGATGAACCAGCCCTCTGCCTGTGCGCCAGTGCGCGATTCGATGCCCGTGATGTGGGACAGTACACGCGGGGGCATGTGTTTGAATGTTTCTTCCACCCAGCGGAAGGGAACCGCCTTCAGGATGGGATATTTCCGGGTAAAGTCTTCCTGACGTAACGGGTGCAAAATAAACGCAAACCGCTCCACCGTGATATACCGCCTGTTCTCTCGGTCTCGCCTACATTGTACCGTCTTCGCCATAAATGCGCAAGCCGAATGAGGAGGGGGTTGGGGTCAGGTTCTCCTGAGCCGAAAGGACACCTGCAGCGGTTTGACGAAGTATTTAGCGTATATATCACAGGACGAATCACGATAAGGAGGTGCGCCGATGATTACCGAAAGCCAGCTGCGTCAGGCTCAGGAGCGCGCGATGGAGTATCTGCGCAAAGCAAACATCGTGCTGACGCCAGAGGAACAAAAGAATATCGAAGTGGCAGACTTCGGTTTGGGCGACCTGGAGAATACCGGACTGGAGCTGGTGGTGTATGTGAACACCGACCGCTACTGCGCTAAGGAGCTGGTGCTGTTCCCGCGTCAGACCTGTCCGGAGCACCGTCATCCGCCGGTGAACGGCGACCCGGGCAAGATGGAGACCTTCCGCTGCCGCTGGGGCGAGGTGTACCTGTACGTGGAAGGCGAGCCAACGCCCAACCCTAAAGCAAAGCCCCCCGCCGGACGGGAACAGCATTACACAGTGTGGCATGAGATTGTGCTGCGCCCCGGCGAGCAGTACACCATTCCTTCTAACACCAAACACTGGTTCCAGGCGGGCGATGAAGGCGCGGTGGTGAGCGAGTTTTCTTCCACCAGCCGCGATGAAGCCGACATCTTCACCGACCCTGATATCGAACGCATCACGAAGGTCGTACCGGGATAGTGCATGGAACAAACACTGCACGACCGTTATCGCCTTTTCTGGCTGGCGGTAGGGGTCTACCTGCTTTACCGCGTGGGAGCGCCGCTGGTCACCTTTCTGGGTGACGGTTTCTTACAGGTGGCGCTCTCCACGCTGGTATTTATGGCGCTGGCGACATGGGTGGTGTTACGGGCTGCTGCGCTTCCGCTGCGTCCGCTGGTAGCTCTGGCCTGGATGGCAGTGTTGCTGATATTGTTTGTCGTGGTGCGCCTGTCGCCGGCTTTCGTGCCCGCGCTGCGTCAGAGCCCAGTGGCTCTGGAGACGGTGCTGGGCATCAGCGATACGCTGATGGTTTTGGCGGCGAGCATGTTGGGTTTGGCGGTGTCACACATCATCCGTGAGCCAAACATCCTTGCTCCCGCTGCCCTTTTCGCGGCGCTGGCAGACTTTGCGGTGGTAAGCCTGTGGATTCCGCGAGTCATGGAGGTGGCACCGCAGGCGTTGAGCACGGTGGCGATACACGTGCCGCAGGCAGGAGCCAAACCCACGCCCACCGGTCTGCGCCCCATAGGTATCATCGGCCCCGCCGACTTCGTGTTCCTGGCGTTTTACTTCGCCTGTGTGTGGCGGTTTGGCATGGCGGCGCGAGCCACCTACATCTGGATGGTCATTGCGCTGGCTGGATATATGTTCTTCCAGAACGTGGTGGGGTCGCTCACGCCGCGTTTTATGGATGCGGTGGACATGCTGCCCGGTCTGGTGCCGATGGCGGTAGTGTTGCTCCTTGTGAACCGCAAGTATTTCCGTTTCTCGCGCGAGGAGAAACGCGCGATGGCGGTGGTGGCACTGCTGGTGGTGGGCATCATCGCCTTTGCTTTCTGGACATTAAGAGGGTAAGGAGGAAGGCAAAGTGATTATCACCACTACTCCCACCTTAGAAGGCAAGAGCATTCGCCAGTATCTGGGGCTGGTCGTTGGGGAAGCCATCGTGGGCGCGAACGTGTTCAAGGACCTGTTCGCCAGCATTCGCGACATCGTGGGCGGGCGGTCAGCAGCCTACGAAGAGGAGTTGCAGCGTGCAAGGGACATCGCCGTGCAGGAGATGATAGCGCGTGCGCAGGCGATGGGGGCAAACGCCATTGTAGGCATTGACCTGGACTACGAGGTGCTGGGTCAGGGCGGCTCGATGCTGATGGTGACGGTAAGCGGCACGGCTGTGGTCGTGGAGTAACCACGTTTTTTTGCAGAGTGCCGCTTTTTTTGGTATACTGGGCGTGGGGGGTGATGTTTTGGCACGACAGGAAGTCAACCGGCGCAAACGCCGCAGTCTTTTCTGGCGAGTCGTACTCGTACTGTTGATGCTGGGTGCGCTGTCTATCGGCACGGTCAGCGGTTATTTTTATGCGTCCAGCAAGGCGGTTCGCAAAACGGTAGGCGCGCTGTGGCAGTACCGGGGGCTGGACGTCGCGCAAGCCTTTCCGGGGCAATCGTCGGTGACAGTGCTGTTGCTGGGTTCCGACGAGAACCGTGACAACAAGAAACGCATCTACACCAAGCACACCCGCAGCGATACCATCATGCTGGCGCATTTTGACTTTGTAAACAGGCGCATCAGTGTGCTGTCCATCCCGCGCGATACGCGCGTCCGTATTCCTGACCACGGCTATCACAAAATCAATGCCGCCATGGCTTTCGGCGGACCGGAACTCACCTCCCAGACAATACAGGAATGGCTGGACGTGCCGGTAGACCACTACGTGGTGGTTTACTACCGTGTCTTCCGTCGTGTGGTAGACCTGCTCGGCGGTATCACTATCTACGTGGACAAGCCCATGCACTACGATGACAACTGGGGCGACCTGCACGTGCATTTGGAACCCGGCTGGCATCGGCTGGACGGTCAGCAGGCGCTGGGCTACGTGCGTTACCGTCAGGATAGCGACCTGATGCGGATTGAACGGCAACACAAGTTCCTCGCGGCGGTGAAAGACCATTTTCGCCACCCCAGCACCTACCTGAAACTGCCTCAGCTGCTGGATGCGGTGGATGAGAATCTGAAAAGCTCCCTCAGTTACGGGCAGATGCTTGCGCTGGCATGGTTTGCCAAGTCGGTACCCTCAACCAATATCCAGATGGTGACCCTGCCATGCCGTCCCGGGCGAGTGTACGTGTATGCCGACGAGGAGAAGGCTCGCGAGCTGGTGGACAAACTCTTCCACGATACATCTGCTCATCCCGTGAGCGCGCCTGTGCCGATTAGCACGATTCAGTAAGCCTGTACTGTAAAAATCGCCTCTCGCGTGCCGATAATACCAGTGTAGCCCCTTTGTGGAACGCTGGATGCGTTCCGGGAATATCCTAGCAAATCCAGAGGGAGCGACAGGGATGTCCAAGAGATATAACGACGATGAGGTACAGCAGCTCGTCATCGAGTACCACCGGACAGGCAATCTCGAACTCCGTGAACGTCTTGTGGAGCAGTTTCCCAATCTGGTGGAAAGCATTGCCCGGCGGTTCATCAACACCGGTGAGCCCCTTGAAGACCTGATTCAAGAGGGTTACGTCGGTTTGCTCAACGCCATCGACCTGTACAAGCCCGATAAGGGCACGAAGTTTTCCACATATGCCACCCACTTCATCATCGGACAGATTAAGCACTATCTGCGTGACCGGGGCAAGATGATCAAGGTGCCCGCATGGGTTCAGGAACTGCATCAGAAACTCACCCGTATTGTGGACTCGCTGTCCCAACAGCTGGGCAGACAACCGACATCCGCTGAAATCGGCGCGGTCATGAATATGGACGAAAAACAGGTGGAATATCTGCTTTCCACCAGCGAACTGTTTCGGGTGAGCTCACTGGATGCGGGTGAAAGCGAGGAAGACGACCACATCCCCGGTGCGGACCTCGAAAAGCTGGAACACCCGGACAGCTTCACCCTTCAGATTGCCACCGAGGAGCGCGTGGTGCTGGAACACGCGATGGAGCGGCTGAAAGATATCGAACGGCAGGTGTTGTACGCTTTCTTCTATGAGGAGCTCTCGCAAACGGAAATCGCCCAGCGGCTGGGCATCTCCTGCAACTACGTGTCCCATATCCTGCGCAACTCCACCAAGAAACTGCGCAAGATACTGGTGACCGAGGAAATCAAAGACGCGCAGGCACAGATGATGCGGATGCAGCAGAAGATGACGGCTACCGAGGAGGAACTGCTGCAACCATCCATTGTCGACCCCATTACCAGCTGTTACAATCGCCGCTACTTCGAGAGCAGGCTGGACGAAGAGATAAACCGCGCCAGCCGATATGGCTATATGCTGGGGCTGGTTATCATCCGCGTTGGTGGTTCACAGATGTTCATCCGACAGTATGGATTGAACCTGTTTGAAGGCATCATGGCGCGTCTGGCACCGCGCCTGCGGGCGAAAATCCGCAAGGCAGACATCCCCGCACGAATCGACGTTTCAGACCTGGCAATCATCCTGCCCTACACCGGCGAGCAGGCGGAAGTCGTACGGCAACGATTGAGTGAAGAGGCTTTACAGATGCTCAGAGAAGAAAACCTGCTCGACTCCGGGTTGTGGATCGAGAGCGCATGTAACTATACGGAGGGTTGGGAGAAGGTCAGGGAGTTTGTGCATCAGACACAATGCAGGTTGCGAGCCTACTGGGGCAAAGCGCACCAGGAAGACCTCGCTGCCTGACCACCTTTTCCCCCATCTAGCCAGAGGGAATCCGACCGTACCCCCATCGGGTTCCCTTCTGTTTTCCTCTTTCAACCTGTTGTTTCTGCCATTCTTTAGGAAAAACCAGTAATGATACTGGCTGAATACTCATCCTACGGCGCGGGACTTGCTGTCTAATCTCAGTGAAGTTACTTTAAAGGGAGTGAGTGTGCATGAACATCCGCGTCCTGTTCGCCGTTGGGCTTCTCTTGCTTTACGCTGTGCCGACATGGAGCGCGCCCATGCCACGCGGTTCTTTCCTGACGCGACCCGTGCAAAGCACATGGCAACTTGCCCAACAGGTGAGAACGAATCCTGTGGTCGCTGCGCGCTATGAGAGACACTACCGGGTTTCCGCTTCGCGATTCGCGGACTATGCACAAAGCCGGCTGAGATTTCAGCGGCTGAAGAGCGGCGGCAGCTACAGAGTGTACTTTATCAAAACCGATGGCACCATCGGAAGCAGCGTGCGCAAACTGCGCAAAGGCACGGCGGTTTTCATGCACGTGCGCACGGGCAAACCGGTGTTGCTGGCGGAGTGCGGTAACCCCATGGGCACTAACCTGCCGGGGTATACTGCACCGCCATCGCAGACCAGGAACCGAGCCGTACCAGAAACGGCTGACCCTGTGCCAGCCGAGCCAGTGCACGAAAATCCTTTGCCGCCACCGGTGGCGTCGCTTATGCCAGACACAACCGAGGCGCAGTTACTATCGCAGATTCAAGACGTAGACCTGCCTTTGTGGGCAGCGGATGCCATGCTATCTGCGCCCGAGTTCACTCTGCCACAGGGCGCGGTGACAGCTTTTGCACCTCCTGCCTCACTGACGCCGATGTTGATGGTGGGCGCAAGCGGACTGTTCTCGCTGGGGGGATCTGCCTCAGGGCGTGGAGGTTCACCACCACCTCCTGCAGTGCCTGAGCCTGCTTCTTTCGTGTTGTGGGCAGTGGCAGGTGCAGGAATGCTTTTCGCAAAAGGGAGGAGCAGGGGGAAGCCATAGACATCTTGCGAGAACCGGCTTCTGATGGTAAACTGGTGCAGAGGGATGCTCGGTGCAAAATGAGGCTGTGGATTACGATTCTCCTGTGGCTAATATGGCTAACGGCAACGCTGCTTGTCTCCAGCGAAGCGCAAGCTGCCCGGATGCCTCGAGGTTCGTTCCTGGTTCAACCTGCCACCAGTGCCGCACAGCTGGCAAATCAGGTCAGGGCGAACCCGGTGGTTGCCAGCCGGTATGCCCGGCATTTTGGGGTACCTGCTCCAGAGTTTGCGCAGTATGCACAGACTCACCTCGGATTGCGCAGGCTACCCCGTGGCGGCGTGTTCCGCGTTTTCTTCATCCGAGCCGACGGCGACGTCGAAAGCCGGGCGCGTTATCTACCGAAGGGCACGCGGGTATTCCTGCATCTGCGGTCCGGGCAACCAGTGCTGCTGGGCACATGCGGCAACCCCCTGACATCGGTACTGCCCGGCTATCCTCCGCCGCGCAGGGTGACCGTCGTGCCGCCCAGGGTCATCACTCCCCCGGTCGCGCCGCCGCGTGAGCCACCTCTACTGGAACCTGCCGCGCCAACCACTCTTCTTGATCTGCCGAGCCCTCCAGACCCTCCTCCGCTGGTGCCAATCAGCCTGTCGGTGTGGCAGGCGGAACCTCTGGCTGCGCAGAGCGAGCCTGCGCTGGAGCCTCTCATCGGGCGACCGAGAGCGTTTCCCCTGCTACCCCTGTTCATCGTGGCAGGGCTGGGGCTTTCGCAGGGAGGTGACGTATCGGTCAACCCGCCCGTGCCTATACCTGAACCCGCTTCGGCGATGACGTTACTGGCAGGCGCGGCGCTGCTGGTGGTGACGCACAGGACGTCCTCACGCCGGACACGGTGGGTCCGCCAGCGTTTGTGACGCAGGCTGTTCGCGTTCAATGGGTGCCCCGACGAGGTTGCCCCATTCCGTCCAGCTGCCGTCGTAATTGCGCACGTGCGGATAGCCGAGCAGGTGTCGTAACACAAACCACGTGTGCGATGACCGCTCCCCGATACGGCAGTAGGCAATGACTTCCTTGTCGGGCGTGACGCCTTTGCTGGTATACAGCGCGCGCAGCTCATCGACGCTCTTGAAGGTGCCGTCTTCGTTAACTGCCTGCGCCCATGGGATGTTCACGGCGCCCGGAATGTGACCGCCGCGTTGTGCCGTCTCGGTCATGCCAGGTGGTGCGATAACCTCCCCGGTGAACTCCTGCGGTGAGCGCACGTCGACTAAGGCTACCTGCGGGTTGTTGATTGCCTGCATGACCTGTGCGCTATATGCTCGGAGAGCCACGTTCGGCTCCTTCGCGTGATACTGGGTACGGGGATAGTGGGGCACTTCAGTGGTTAGCGGGCGTCCCTCCGCCACCCACTTCTTGCGTCCCCCATCCATCAGATAGAGCTTCTCGTGTCCGTAGATACTGAACAGCCAGAAGGCATACGCGGCGAACCAGTTGTTGTTGTCCCCATATAGGACGACCGTATGGTCGTTACCGATACCTGACTCGCTCAGCAGCTGCTCAAACTCCTCGCGTGTGATAATGTCACGACGTACGCGATGCTGCAGCTGGGTCTGCCAGTTGAAGCCGATGGCGCCCGGGATGTGTCCCGAATCGTAGGCACTGGTGTCGACGTCCACTTCCACGAGGCGAATGCTCTCGTCACCCAGATGCTGCGCCACCCAGTCGGTGCTGACCAGCACATCTGGATGGGTGATACCTGCAGACATGGTAGTCCACCTCCTTACTGATTGTTTACTAAGATTATATACTTAGTCAAAAATAAAACGCAAGACCCTCAGCAGGAGACGTGGGGCTTGGGTGCGAAAACAGAGCCAAATCTGAAATGGTGTCGCGAGGGTGACACAATGACCTGCATCACCGTCTGGGACGGCGCGGACTGCGTGGGGGGCAATAAAATCCTGCTACAAGACCGCGACCTGACGCTGTGGCTGGACTTCGGGCAGAACCTCAGCCGCCTGATGGAATACTACGAGGAGTTCATCAAGCCACAGAAATCGCGTGGGCTGTACGAGCTGTTCGTGATGGGCTTGCTGCCGCCAGTGCGCGGCATCTACCACGAACGCTTTCTGGAGGATTATCGCTTCGACGAGTGGCAGGCCCAGCTGGAGCAGGTGGATGGGGTACTGCTCTCCCACGCTCATCTCGACCATGCGGGCGACCTGCAATACCTGCGCGGGGACATCCCCCTGATTTGCTCCGCCGAAAGTGCGTTGCTGTTGCGTGCCCTGCAGGATATGGGCAAAGAGGACAGCGGCACCATCCTTGTGCGTCGCTTCGAGCAGAAAAACGGGGAGTTCCAGACGCTGGCATGGAACCGCAAGGAGACCCCCATCGCCACTTTCCGGTCGGTATACACGGTGGATAATGAACCGGAGGGGGCGCAAGATTTCTGGACGCAGTTGCCCGAAGGACGTCAGGAGAAATGCGAGGTGTTGCCATTGTGGACTCTGGGCGGGACTGTGAACGGGCATCGCGTGCGATTCTTTCCCGTAGACCACTCCATCCCCGGCGCGGGGGCGTGGGCGGTCGAAACCGACGCGGGTTGGGTGGTATACACCGGCGACCTGCGCTTCCGAGGCGAGCGACGCCACCTCACCGAACAGTTCCTGCAGGAGGCGGCGAAACTGCAGCCTGTGGCGTTGCTGATAGAGGGCACACGCATCAGCCGAACGGGCTCGGGCTACACGGAAGACGATGTGCAGGCGCGCCTTGCTGAGCTGCTGTCGCAGCACTCTGACCGTCTGGTGGTGGCGAACTTCTCCATGACCCATCTGGAACGGCTGCTGCGCGTGTGGCAGTGCGCCCGCGACAGCGGCAGGCAGCTGGTGGTAAACCCAAAAGGCCTGTACCTGCTCCATGTGTGGCGAATCAGCGGGCGCGAGATGCCTCTGGAGGACGGCTCGCTGAGGCTGTATCAGGGCGTGGGCAAACCGCCCTCCGAGGCATGGGAAAAAACTCTGCACCAGCACTACGGCAACCTGTGCCTCACCGCGCAGGAGCTCGCCCGCTCGCCGCAGGACTACCTGCTGTGCTTCGGCTACTTCGACCTCAACGAGCTGCCCTACCTGAAAGTGAACGACGGCGTGTGGATACAATCCTTCAGCGAACCAATGACCGAAGAGCAGCGCATCGACGACGCCCGCCTGAACCGCTGGCTGCAACGGTTCGGCCTCATCCGCTACCCCACGCACGGCAACGCCGACGACGAGAGCGTGCCGCTGCACGTCTCCGGGCACGCTTCGGGAGAGGAGCTGGCACATGTGGTGGAGACCATCCGCCCCCGCAAACTCATCCCGGTGCATACACAGGAACCCGCTGTCTTTTCGGAGCGGTTTTCGGGTATATGTGAAGTGGTGATTCCACAGGCTGGCAAGGAGATGGTGCTATGAAGATAGGCATCATGGCGGACAGCCACGACAACCTGCCCAAAATCCGCGCGGCGATGGAGCTGTTTGCGCGGGAGGGAGTGGGGCTTATCCTGCACGCAGGCGATTTTGTCGCGCCGTTTGCGGTGCGGGCGATGCATGGTGCGCCCTGCCGGGTGCTGGCGGTGTTCGGCAATAACGACGGCGAGCGGGTGGGGCTGGCGAAGGCGTTTGAAGCCATCGGCGAGGTGCATCCGCGCATCGCCACGGCGGAGGTGGACGGCAAGCGCATCGGCATGGTGCATCAGGACGAGCTGGTCGCGCCCATCGCCGCCGGCAACGCCTTTGACCTGCTGGTCTACGGGCACACGCATCGGCTGGACATCCGCCGCGAAGGGCAAACGCTCATCATCAACCCCGGCGAGGTGGGCGGCTGGCTCACCGCTAAATGCACCCTCGTCACCCTCGACACCGAACAGATGGAGCCAAAAGTGTGGGAGGTGTGAGCGGTTGCCTTCCACTCTAAACGGTGAATCCATACAGAATGAAACACAACACCAAACCAATGGCGCACATTAGCAACACCAGCACGCACCCTGAAGAGCCGGGAGGAGGGGTTGGTGGAGCTGCCATTGCTTCACAGCGGGCTGCTTCGGCGTACATGCCTGCTAACTTGTAACACTCGGCTGCCTTTCGATAATTGCGAGCTTGTTCATAACACCGCCCAGCATCCGCATATCTAGACGCCTGGTAATAGCACCGCCCAGCATCTTTATACATGGTCGCCTGCTCATAGTATTGTGCGGCTTGTAGTGGTTGCCCCACCTGCTCTGCCTGCTTCGCCCGACAACGGGTAGCTGACTTCGTATCCCCTGCCTTCTCATAGCACCGCCCAGCATCGGCAGTCATGCCTGCCTGCTCATACAGCTGAGATGCCTTCAGGTAATCACCTTCCGCCTCGAGCCGCTCCGGCTTCTCTTCAATCGCCTGCAGGCTCAGCACCGGTACCGTCTCGGATTCTGCCCAGCTGTTCAGCCAGCGTTGCCAGTCGTCGGAAAGGTTCGGGGGCAGGTACTGGCTGTTCGGCTCGATAATCCACAGTCCCCGCCGCGCCCGCGTCAGCGTAACGTACAGGCGATAATACGCCCATTGCCGTTGCACCACAGAGCCGGTGCGCTTCTGTTAGTTCACCTGACCGTAGATACCGTACACCGCCGCGCGGTCGAACTCCAGACCCTTCGCCTCCTGCACCGAAACCACCTTTGCGCCTTCGCTGACACATCGCCGCACGAAGTCATCCTGCTCGTCTTCCTAGTCCCACACGATGAGCGCGCCCTGATCGCCCAGCCACCTCGCCACCTGTTCTGGCGGGCAAGATGCCGCTTCCACGCCGACCGGCGGCAAGCCCTCCAGCAGAGCGTCCACATGGTAGTCGGGCTGGTGTTCCAGTGCGTACAGTTTCTTGAATCGCTGCAGCTCCGTCTCCAAAAAGCACGCAATCTGGCCTCTGTTGCGCAGGTTGATACCCAGTGAGCCGTCCTCAACGTTTGCCGCTTGCCGGAGCCGCGCCCGCAGGCGGTTCCAGTGGAACCCCGATGGGCGCAACGCCTGAAACGGGTCGCCGGTGAGAAAGAGTCCAGACGGATGGCGCACCAGATGCAGCAGAATCATCCACTGCACCTCGCACAGGTCCTGCACCTCGTCCACATAAACGCCGTCATACTCGGGAAGGATAGTGTTGCGCTCCCGCCACCACTTGCGCGAGAGGTCCAGTTCATCCTCGCCGTCGAAATGGAACCACATCTGCAGGGACTCGTAGATGGCATCGTGCTCCTGTTGTTGCTCCGGGAGCTCTACAGCGGAGACGTACCCGTCTCTATCCAGCGGCTCTCGCGTGTTCCAGTTGAGCTGCCCCTTCACCGCGTCCCAGTACTCCGCCCACGGGGTCTCCTCGTCCCAGAAGTTGGGGTGTGTTTTGCGCCACTCCCGTAAGGGCTTGGGCACAGTCTCCAGCAGTTTCCAGCGTTTCGCGGCGTTTCGGTATGCCTGCCGAAACTCCTGACGCCGTTGCGCGTAAGAAACCAGCTGTGCGTCTGGAAACCGGCGGCGCAGCAGCTGTTCGTAACTGAGGATGTGCACCCGAGGCAGAAGTTCGCTTCCGCCGGGAAGCTGCTGGAACAGCAAGCGACACAGCCCGGTCAACGTGGGCGAGTAGGTCACCACCAGATACCTGCCCGCAGGATTGCTTTTCGCGCGACGGTACAGGTGATAAAGCATGATGGTGGTTTTGCCGCTGCCCACCGTACCGCTGAGCAGCAGAGGACCCTCCTTGCGCACGAACTGCATCTGCTCTGGCAGCAGGTGCAACAGGAAATCCTCGCTGCTTTGCGCGATACGGGCAAGCTCCTCATCGATGCGCTCGATGTCCACCTCACAGAATTCGTGCGCGTCACGCAGGCTTTCCACCTCCGTCCGCGCCGCCTGATCCAGCCACCACTCCTCGCCGCGATACCGCAGCTGGCGATACTGATTCAGCACGCCCTTGCCGGGCGCGATCTCCTGTTGGACGATGGAGATGGGAACCCAGGGGTATTCTGGCAGTTTGGAGAGATGCACCTCTTCCTGCACGGCATCTGCATGGAGTAGAGCTGTTAGCGACAGGTGGTCGAGCTTCTGCACGGCGTCGTAATCGATGCGGCGGGCGCGTTTCAGGGCATCGTCGTGGTGGTCGACGTCCCACACCACCAGTGTCATGCGCGGCTGGTCGCTGCCGCCCTTTTCCCGATACACCGTTGCGGGCTGTGTGGTGAAGACGAGCCGAATGTCGCGATTGACCCGCGCCTCGAACACCGGCAGGTCAATCCCCTTCAGCCGTTTCATCCCAAGCCCTTTCGCACGCGAATTTCCGTCCGTCAGCTGACCCAGGCATTGGGCGATTTCCCGCGTGGGCAGTTGCTTGTTTCGGATTTTCTTCAGCACGCGGCGGTGCATCACGACAGACGCGCGCGGCACTCTGCGCATCCCCTTTCAGACAACGTGATGTCATATTATAGCACGGTTGCAGATTCGATGCAACGCTGTATTTCACGTCGAGCACAGGAACTTTTCCTGCGCTCGCGAAGTGAAAAGGAAGCGTCCACGCGAAAGGAGGCGGGTTTGATGGTTAAGTTGGTGCTATTGCCTGCGCTGGCGATGTGTCTCGGCTGGGGCATTCGCGGGCAGTTCGGTGGGGAGACGGGTGCGATGGTACCGGGCGCGCTGGTCGGTCTCGCGCTGGCGTTGCTGTCGGGCTGGAGGGGGAAAGACGCACTGCGTCTGGCGGCGGTGGCGACCTTCGCCTGCTCGCTCGGCGGGATGATGACCTATGGGCAAACCATCGGGCTGGTGCAGAACCCGGCGCAGGGGCAATATCCTCCCCCGACCTACTGGTGGGGGCTACTGGGACTTGCCGTCAAAGGCGGGGTGTGGATAGGCATCACGAGCGCGTTTCTCGCCATCGCCGCCAGCGACCGCTACCGCCCACGCGAGGTGGTCTTCCTGCTGCTGGGACTGCTGGGGCTGTTCGTCGTGGGCGTCTACCTGCTCAACCGTCCTCATCACCCACCCGACGCCCTGCCGCCCATCTACTTCTCCGACCCCCGCTCGGCGAAGCCGCGCGTGGAGTGGTGGGGTGGACTGTGGTTCGCGTTGCTGGGGCTGATGGTATACATGGGCGCAGTGAAAAAGCACCGCCAGGGTGTGGCAATGGCGCTGTGGGGCGTTCTTGCGGGTGCAATCGGGTTCAGTCTCGGAGAGGTATTGCAGGCATGGGGCACGCACCAGATACCCTTCGGTGAGGCAGTGCATCGGTGGTTGGACTGGTGGAAGGTGATGGAGATGACCTTCGGCTTCGTGGCGGGCGCGGGACTGAGTATCGGCTGGAAAGTGACGGGACTGTCTCGAGAGGCACCGCCGCGAATCGTTCACTGGCATCCCCGTCTGGACGACCTGACGATGCTGCTTTGGGTGCTACCTGTGCTGGCGACCGACATGGGGCTGTCGTGGGCAGAGACGCTGGGCAGTCTGCCCGCGTTCTGGATGGTGTTTGGCTTGCTGGGTAGCCTGCTGGGCAGAGGATGGGCGCCGTTCGGCGTGGGCGTGGCGGTGACGCTGGCGTCCGCCAGTGACACGGTGCGCTATCTCACCGATGAAAAGGCGTTGTTTGCCTTTGTCTGGGGCTTTGTGGGGTTGGTAGTGTTGCTGTTCATTGCGGCTTATCTCTCGGCACTCTGGTATCGCCGACAGGCACCGGCATCCACTTGGTGGCTGTGGACGGTATGGGTGCAGACGGGGCTGACGTGGGTGAAGTACCTGCCGCCAGTTCTGCTCACGCCCGACGAGCGCAACTGGTTCGTACGCTGGGGCTCGGGTGGAGTGGTGGAGGTCAGCTTCCTGATGCTGGCGGCGGTGCTGTCACTGCCGGTCTGGTGGCGTGCTGCTGTGAGGGAAGGACGTCCTGTTGGTCCCTCCGAGGGTTAACGCGCCCATTGGAGGGCAAGGTTCCTGCCCAGCGGCAAACCCCTCCCCGGTCGCACAGAGGTTTGGTGGGGGGTTCGGCTTACCAGCAGGCTCACCCTTCAAATGCAACCAAAGACTTGTAAACGGCTCGGCGGGAGCCGAGCCGTTCGCGTCACTGGAGTCCGCTATGGTGGAAGAAGCCCGTGCTTCTGCAGAGTGAGGTGCGCCAGCAGGTATGAGAGGATGGACTCCGCGCCGCCATTGAGGTTCAACCCGTGCGGCGTGAGCGCGTCGTGGCAGAAGCCGGTTTCGGGTTCGTATACTTGAAGCCTGTGGTCGTTCTTGCCCAGGTACCACTCGTAAGCGAGCACCGCCCTCTCCCGATACAACGGCTCGTGCGAAAGCAGGTAAGCGGCGGTACAGGCTTCCACCATCGCGCCGGCGTCCACCGGCTGCTGGTCCCACTGCGCAGGCGCACCGCCCTTCACCAGCCAGCCGTGGTTGCCGACAGGGCGATGATGCCCAGCCACAAAGGTTTGCTGAATCAACCACCGCAGCGCCTGATGCGCCACTTCGATGCCCTCCGCATGATGCAGGCGATAGGCGGCAACGAACAGCGCGTGTGGCAAACGTGCGTTCTCGTAGGTCACCACCGGCTCGAACCACCGCCATTCGCGGTCGCTGTAATGGTGATAGCCCGTCAGCAGTTTATCCACCGTCCGGTGCAACAGGTCGGTGTTATCGGTCTCCAGCGCAGCAAATGCCAGCGCACGTGGCGAGTGGACCTCCATCAGGGCGCGTTCCATGCGCCGTACCATATTCCGGACGGAGTGGTCTGACGGGTGATGTTTCAGCCAGATATAAAGCGCCCACAGCGTGCGTCCCAGCGCATCGTCGCTGCCGACGGATTCCAGCCATTTGCCCTGTGCCGAGCGGAAGTTGCGCACCCTTCCGTTGGGCAGGAATGCGCTGCGGATGTAGCGCATACAACGGTCGCACAGGGCGGCGTGAAGGGCAGCGGGCATCTGCTCTCTCGCCAGCGTTGCCACTATCAGCGCGCGCGCCTGGTCATCTATCGAGTAACCGTGCTCGGGGGCAGGGGTGCGCAGGTTGGCGTGCTGCCACACCCCCAGAGGCCCGAGCAGGGTATGCAGGTAGTCAAACCGCATCGGACAACCGCTCCGATGTCGCAACGGGTTGAGCGGTATCACCAGCCGGCGCGTACGCTGGCGACAGATAGTGCCCCGGATATGGCATCGCTGTGGCGTAATAAGCCAGAGTTGCCCGGCTCAGCCACAGACCGAACTGCGCCCCCACGGATGTCCACGTGGTGTGTCGGCTGTATTGATACGCTTTGCGGCGCAACCCCTCGCGATAGGCATCATCGCTCAGCAGGCGATTCAACGCTTCTGCGATAGCCTTCGGGTTGCGGAATGGAACCAGTACGCCTCTGCCATCTGCCAGCAGTTCCTGCGCATACAGGTACGGCGTAGACACCACGGCACACCCGCACGCCAGGGCATAGGTCAGTGTGCCGCTGGAAATCTGCCCCGGGTTGGGATAGGGCGTAATATAGATATCGGTTGCGGCGAGGTAACGCAGCAGAGCTTCCTGCGTCAGATAGCTGTTGACAAACCGGACATTGTTCTGCAGACCCAGCTGCTCTACCAGCGCCAGCAGCGACTCGCGATAGGTCTCGCCCTCATAGGCACGCACGTTCGGATGGGTCTGCCCGAGTATCAGATACAGCACGTCAGGATGATGCGGCACCACATCCTGCAGGGCAGTAATCACGTCCTCGATGCCTTTCCCCCGGCTGATGAGTCCGAAAGTAGAGACGATTTTTCTGCCCTCCAGACCCAGCTTGCTCTTGGCGACTTCGGTGCTGGTAAACGGCACATCAGGTGCGCCGTGCGGGATCGTACGCACATGGTGCGTGGGCACATGGTATACCTGCTTCAACAACCGAATGGCAGTATGCGACATTACCATCACGCCCTGTGCGTGCGTCACGAGCTCCCGCAGGATGCGCTTCATGATGTCGCGCGGCTGCGGCTCTATGGTGTGCAGTGTGACAAACAGCGGCACGCGCAGCGCACGCACAAAGCGCAAGACCTCCTCACCCATCTCGCCCGCGAACAAACCAAACTCGTGCTGCAAACTCACCGCAGCGGGTTGCAGGCGGTTCAGAAAGTGCGCCGCTTGCTCGTAGTCTTCCACCCGCTCTTTGCGGATTCGCCAGATGACCCGCTGGTCGGCATAGTCCACATCGCCTCTATCTACGGGAATCACCAGCGGTGTCCATCCGTGAAGTTCTACAGCATTGGCTAAATCCCGGGTGAAGGTGGCTATCCCACACTGCACAGGTGGATAGGTACTCACGAACACGACGGTACGTCCTTGCGCAAGACGGCTCATTACCTCACCTCCTTTCAAAGTAATGAGTCGCTCTCGCTGGAGCGTTCGCGTCGTCCGTGTTACCCGAAAGATGACCGGAAGCAGATACTGGACAACACAGACGGGTTGCAGCAGTTAGCATTATACCAGAGGATATGCCGGTTTTGCAAGATTTTGCCGGTTCAGGAGAGTGACAAAAAAACCCCTCTTGTCTCCAAGAGGGGGCTCGTGCTGGTTGGCTTACCGTCCCGGGGAGGGCGGATTCTGGATGGGGTTGGACAGCATTCCTCCCGGCATAGGACGCCCCTGCTGGCTGGGGGGCAATTCAATCGGACCGGACGGTGGCGCAGGCGGCAGCTTCGGCTCGTTGCGCGTACTCTGCCAGTAGACCAGCGCAATCACCACCACAATCACGACGATGATTATCGCAGCAACCGCCGGCGAAATCTCCTTCTTCATCCGCTGTGTTCTCCTTTAGCGTCAGGGTTCGGTGGGATGGAGACGTACTTTGTAGTAGCCCCAGAATACCGGACTCTCTCTGGTCAGCGTGACTCGCACCCATTTCGCGTGCCCGTCCGCGAACATGAAGTTTGCACCGTTGTTATGGCGGGGCGGACCATAGAACCAGGTTTGCTGGTCACTGCTGAGCCAGTAGGTGCGCTTGATGCCGTCGCCCGCATCCAGGTAATAACCGATGTAGCTGTTCCAGGGCATGTAGCCATCTGCCAGCACACCGATTTCGGCGGGTTCGTTAATCGCTGCCAGCGGCCAGCCGCCGAATCGCAGGCTACCTCCCATCAGCAACTCGTTGTAGCCATAGCCCAGACGGTAGTCCTCCAGGCTTGTCACGTTAGGCGATGGAGCGAAGCAGCAGTACGCCAGCCAGGGATAACCGCTAAAGTCCGGTTCCTTGAAAATGGCTGCGCTCTTCACGTAGGGGTACAGCTGGTCCGGGAAATACAGCTGGTTGACCGTCTGTCCCGTGTTCGGGTCGGTATAGCAACCGGGGAATGCCTGCCACCACAGGGTCTCGTCGTAATCCTGGGCGTACATCATGGTCGCGGTTCCCAGCTGCTTGAGGTTGGACAGGCACACGGTCTGCCGGGCTTTAGCCCGTGCCTGGGCAAACACGGGGAATAGGATGGCTGCGAGTATCGCGATAATCGCGATAACTACCAGCAGCTCAATCAGCGTAAAGGCGAAACTCTGTTTTTTGCGATGCATCCGTTGAACCCTCCTTAAGTGTGTTCGTTATGTGTTACCGCCCGGCGACGTGGTAGACTGACGCACCATCAGTTGCGCAGGCAACACGACGCCATGGCGGGGTGGTGCCGTATTCTTCAGCCATTCGAGAAGCATCTCTGTGGCCACACGCCCCATCTCATCCAGAGGCTGACGCACAGTCGTCAAAGGTGGGCTTAACAGAGCCGCAGATACCGGGTCATCGAAGCCCACCACCGAAAGGTCTTCCGGTATATCCAAGCCCTCCTCGCGCGCGATGCGCATGACTTCCAATGCGAGATAATAGCCTCCGCAGAAGAAAGCGGTCGGGCGAGCGGAAGAGCGAAGTATCTGCCGTATCTTTTCGCGCCCGGGCTGCGATATCGAGGTCGCCTCTTCTTCCATCAGGACGAAAGTATCGTCTGGCGGCGTGCCTCGTTCTTGCAGGGTTTGCTGGAAAGTTCGAAGACGGTCCTGAGTGTTGCAGGTACGGGGCAGAGCAAACACACCTCCGATGCGTCGGTGCCCCAGGCTGATGAGATGTTCCAGAGCCGCACGGGTACCCGCGACGTTGTCGCTATCCACAAAGGGCACCTCCAACCCTTCCCAGGAAGCACCGAGAACCACCATCTTCAACCCTGCCCGATAAAGCTGGTTGACCTTTTCCACGTTCTGCTCCAGCATATCCAGCACCAGCAAGCCGTCCAGAAGCGCTTCACCGATTTTTTCTATCTCGTCCGCGGGCACCTCGAGGATAGACAGACTGACAGAAGTGTTGACAATGGCGCGTTGCATCCCCCGAAAGAGCGAGCCGAGATAAAAGTCTTCCAGAGCGTGTTCGGCGGGGATGTGCGCCACCACCCCGATTTGTAATACCTCGGGAGGCGGTGGGCAGAAGTTCTCCGGCACAAAGGTTCCTTTACCGTGCTCACGCCGTATCCAGCCTTCCTTCGCCAGTTCCATGAGCGCCCGGTTCATGGTCATCTGGCTGACGCGCAGCTCTACTGCCAGGTCGCGCTCGCCAGGGATGCGCTCGCCCGGGCGATACTTGCCCGAACGGATGCGCTGCTGGATAATCAGCATCGCCTGAACGTAGCGCGGTAGTGGATTGTTCCTGTCCACAACTTGAATGCTCATCGTTCTCACAACCAGTGTTATAGTTTACTGTAACACTGGTATTGTATATCGCTCTGCCAGAGGTGTCAAGCGTTTTCCTGCGGGTTTTTCGTAAAATTTGAAAAAAACCTCGTGCGAGCGCCGAAGTGCAGGAAAGAGTCGGCGCAACCGCCGAACAGGAAGTTCTCTACCCCATCAAGAACGATGGCTTCCGAGACCATACGCGGGAGGGTGCCTCATCATGCAGCCCGATATGCACCAGGTATCGGAAAAACTGCCCCTGGTGGGTGCAGCATACTTTTACTGGTACGAATGGGACACGCACGCGGGCGAGTGGGGAAACTGGATCAACGGCGTCCACAATACGCCCCTGTACGGCTACTACGACAACCGCAAGCTCGCCGACAATGTGCGCTCGCAATTGCTCGCCGCCGACTGGGGAATGACTCACTTGTACATGGACTACTGGGGGCACGACTGGCGCGGCGAAGGGGGGGAGCCTCGTGAAGCCACCGTGCTGAAAGCCACTGAGCGTGTACATGCGCTGGGCTATCGCCTCTTCATGGGGTTGTATCAGGACGGCGAGAACTTCGCCATGCGCGAGTTCTGGCGCAACGTCAGCGAACGACGCGACACCGTCTACTGGATGCGCCAGTATGCCCGCTCGCCCGTGTGGACGTGGCTGGGCGGGAAGCCGTTCCAGCTGGTTTACTCGCGCAACGGCGCGCCGCAACTCACCGTGCACCATCAGGGATTCCAGCAGTGGTTGCGGGAGAGGTACCAGACCATCGATCGCCTCAACGCAGAATGGGGCACACAGTATCGTCGCTTCGAAGATATCCGCATGGACGTCAACAGCACTGGCTTCCAGCGTGCGCTGAGCATTGAATATCAGTATGAGATATGGCAACGCGACTGGCGCAAGATGGAGGATTTGATACAGCAGGAGTTTGGTTTGCCCGGTCTCTCTGCCTCCTTCGACGTGGGCTACGCGCCCTTCATGGGCTTCGGCTTCGAGCGGTTTGCGCGTGTGTTCGGCGGGGCGCACTCGTATGCTGGCATCTTCGGGGTGCCTCACGAGCAGGATGCAGAACGCTTCCTGCAGGCGGCGGTTACTCGCAGGTGCGGCGGCGTGTTCTTCGACCACCTCAAGCACCGCTACTTCGACTGGGGCATCCGCGTGCCGGGTACCGGCTACCTCCCCGAACCACACCACTACGACCGCTTCTGGGTGGGCAACCTGATGCGATTCGTGGACGGCGTGTTGCATCTCAGCTGGAACGAGTGGTGGGAAGGCTCTAATCTCGAGCCGAGCTTCGAAGGTGGCAAACGCTTCTGCGAGACGAACCTGCTCTACAGCACCCTCTGGCAGCTGACCTACCCCCGTCCGCAAATGCAAGCCCCCGTCGCCCTGCTGGTCAACGACTGGATTTTCGAAAGCGGCACAGGCGACCCCAACGACCTTTACCATGCCGTGCAGGCTCTTCGGGCAATACAGGCTCCCTTCGAGGTGCTTCTGCAGAGTGAGGCCGACATGGAACATCTGCGAAACTATCGTGTGCTGATAGCGCCATCCGGTGGAGCGGGCTTCGGACTGAACGGCAAGCGGGAACGGATTGCGCAAGTGCTGAGAGAATGGCTCCAACAGGGCGACCGCACGCTGATCGTCTCGGCGTTACCAGAGGACTGGACCGGCGAAACGATGCCTGCGACACCCTCCGTGCAATCCGGAACACCCGCCCGGCGGTTCAATTTCCTGGTAGACATTGGCGTGCCGGGCGACGAGCGGGTATTACAGACCGGATTCAGTGGGCGCGAGGACTGGGGCAACCTGCCACCAGGGGCATACGGCGCAGGCACTCAGGCAACCGTTCGTTGGACGCCCGGCACAGGCACAATCACCACCCTTCTGCTTCCTGCCCTGCCGAATACCGACCTGCTCCTGCGCTGGCACGGCAGCGTGATGTGGCAACACCAGGTGCGCGTGATAGTCCACGATGAGCGGGTTGGCGAGGTCATGCTGGAACCGGGCTGGCGAGTGTACGAGGTGCGTATCCCTGCCTCCGCTATCGGTGCCTCGCGGGTGGCGGAGGTACAGTGGAAGTTCTCGGAGGCGATGATACCGCGCGAAAAGGAGCCACAGCGGTTCAAAGACGAGAGCCGAGCCTGCAACCTCGCGCTGGACTGGGTGCAAATCTCTACTCCCGACGCACCCGCAGGCGAGAAAGAGAGCGTGGAATGGGAGCCGATCGACGCCGCTCGCTTCACCGAGGGCGATACGGTCTTCCGTGCTCCCCTGCAGCGCCGTCGCAGCCGCCTGCCGCAAGGCAAAGCACTTAGCCGTTACAGTGACGGCTTGCCGCGCGACGTGCTGGCAGAGATCGGTAGCTCCCGTCTGCTCGCGGTGAACGGCATCTTCACCGACGACCCACGCTGGTGGACAAAAGCGCTGGAAGAAGTGGCTGGCCTGCCCTGCGAGAAATGCCTCCGCCTCGCCGATGGTAACCTGCCCGACACCCCCGACCTGATGGGCGCGGTGCTGCAGGCAGGAACCACCCGCTTCCTGCTCGTCGAAAACCGCACCTGGCAGCCGCAGACCATCCGGCTGCATCCCCCGGAAGCGGACGGCTTGCCGCTGGCGGAAGTGACCACCCTGACCATAGACGGCAGGCACTTTATCCCGCGTCGGGTAGCCTCTCTTCCATTTGAAGACACGGTGCAATACGTCTCTGCCTATCAGCTGGTCTACGCGCCGGTGCAGGTGAATACCCGTCAGTGGCTTGCCTATCCCGGCAGCATCGTGAACCTGCCTGTGACGGTCAAGAACCTGACCTCGGCGCCGGTCAGCGTGACGCTGCAAATCGGCGCGAAAATCGCCAGCGTGCAGGGCAAACCAATCACCCTGCGCCTTGCGCCTGCGGAGAGCAAGCAGGTGCAACTGCCCTGCGAGGTCAAACCCTTCGCCGACTGGGGCATGAAGACGGTGTACGTACAGGTCTCGTGGCAGGAGCCCGATGGGCGGGAGCAAACGGCGTATCTGCTGCGTCCACTGTTGGTGGGGCGCAACGCGGATGTACGCCTGCTGCACACCTCTGCCAGCTCTCACGCGCCTGCGGTCGTGGTCACCAACGCGCCGCGCACCCCGTATGGCGACATGCGATGGTGGCACCCTGCGCAGGACGTGCCCGGCGAGACCGCCCGCGACGTGGAGGTCGTTTTTTCAGGGGCGCGTATCCGCGTTGGCGAACTGCGCGAGGGCGTGCGCAAAGAGGTGCGTTTACCGATACCGTTCAGCGCACAGCCGCAAGCCCGCCGGGCAAACGTTACCCTCCGCTGGCGCGACAGCGCAGGTATACACGAACGCACAGCGCCGCTTGTAATTGCTTCTGCGCCGGGACGTCTACCCGCGTCCCGCCAGGGGCAGGCATCCTGCCTGCTGATCGCCAGCGCAGATGAAGCGCGAGGGACGCCGCTGTCTGTTCCACTGCCTGGGGGTTTGCGTAGGCGAGCGTGGCAGGTACATCTGCCCGATGGTACTCCCCTGCCCACACATATCGCCAACGGCAGGATGCATTTCATTGTCCCCCCGCGCACTCAAAGCTGGCGCATCGATATCGGCTCCCCCGGCGACGAGCAGGTGCTTGTGCGCGGCATGGCTCAACGCGAGGCATGGGCACAGGGTAATACGATACGCTGGATACCCGGAGAAGGACGCGAGACAGTGCTGCGCTTGCCCCTTCCCGCCGGAGGCACATACCGCCTGTTGCTGCACGGGCAGGTGCTCTGGCAGAACAGACTGGCTGTCTTCGTCGACGGGCGTAAGGTAGACGAGGTCGAGATGCGCCCTGGCTGGCAAACTCTGGCGGTGAACCTGCCGCCACGCAAAAGCCCGTCTCCTCAACCTGCAGAGGTACGATTGCTCTTTGCGCAGGCGCATCGTCCGGCGGAGAGGGGTGCAGGCAACGACCGCCGGGTGTGCAACCTTGCGCTGGACTGGATAGCGCTGGAGCCAGTAGAGGAAAGCGGCTTGCTCTTGCTGGGGGTATCGCCAGCGCGGAAAGCGCCTTCACCGTCTATCCAGGTACAGACCGGCAGCGGAGTGGTGCGGATAGACAACGGCGTGCTGGAGCTGGAGTGGCGCGAGGATGCCGGAGGCACAATCACCCGGCTGCGTTCCAAACGCACCGGAAGGGACTACGCCGCGCAAAGCGGCGGCGCGGGGATGGGCACATTCGGCAGGAGCGACCCCAAACGCCCTGCGCAGGACACCGCACAGTTCGTGGTAGACGACATCGTGTGGCAACGCAACGGCAGGGCAACCGTGCGGGTGATAGAGCGCAATCCGGTGTGGGTGACGGTGGAGGCCACCGCTGGCGGGGGCAACCTGCCCCTGCGGGCAACGCAGCGCTACCGCGTGTTTGCCGGTCTACCACTGGTAGAGATGAGCGTGCAGGTGCATCCGCTGGCGGCGGAAGCAGAGGAACTCGTTGCGCTGGAGGCGCGATTCAACGCCCGCTGGTGGACGAAGACCTTCCCGAACTTCGTGGGCACGGGAGACCAGCCGACAGAGATATTCGGCCCGAAGGTGCATTTCGGCTGGCGCATGGGCGACTGGGTTCCGCCGGTATTGACGCTTTTCCATCCCGGCGACCTGAGCGAGAGCCTTTCCCTGTTGCTTATGGAAAACGTAGGCTGCAATCGGGTACGGCAGGGCTTCTGGGGCGAGGAGCGCGGCAAACCCGCCGAGGCGCGCCGCTACGCCACTATCGAACTGGTGGCCCAGCCAGTGCTTCCGGCGCGTGTGCGGCTCTGGCTCTACCTGCACGAGGGCTACCATGTGCAAGCCCGCCAGATGCGCCAGCGCCTGCTGCAGCCGCCACCGGTCGCGGTAGTTGCAAACCGTTAGGGTGAAAACCGCGGCATACACCCCGCAGAGGACAGGTCCGTCTCTACTGCCCCTCTTCGGGCGGGTGCTGCATATTCTGCGAGGTGAGAACCAGGCGCGGCGACACCGGTGAGCGCACACCAGCATCAGGCGGTCGCTGTCCGCCGTTCGCTCTGCGCATCTCCCAAAACAACCAGACCGCCACCAGAAGCAGGATACCCAGGCCGAAGCCAGCCATGACTCGCTCAAACAGCTGCCCTTCCACTGTCGGTGACCTTGGATAGACCAGTAGCGAGATTGCCGCTGCCGGAAGAAATAGAAGAACTATCACAGCTAGGGTGCCGCCAAGCACATCCGCATAGGGGTTTTTGCCATCGTGCGCCTCCTCCTCTATCTCGAAAGCGAATATGTTGAGAAAATAGATACCCAAAATCACTCGGAACAGGAAATCCTCGTTGGTGGGCCCGATGAAAACAAGTATCAGGTACAGCAGTGGGCTGACCCATGCCACGGCGTAGCGCGCCCTCTCCGAGAAACGCGCCCCATCCAGAAGGAATTGCAGATTCGCGCCCGCCGCCAGCGTAACCGCCTCCGTCACCCACCCGGTAAACACCAGCAACGCCGAAGCCAGAAACGCTGTCCGTGCGCCAATTTCCGCATAACGAGAAGGCACACGCTGCCAGTAGACGCGGTAGACCAGCCCCGCTACCAGCGCAAGCGCCATCGCCAGATGCACCTCCACCTCGCCGCGCTGACGCTGTGCCATCTGGTAGTTTGACCAGTTGAAGTAGGAAACAACCACAGCGGCGACGCCCAGCCAGTCTGCCGTGTTAAAAAGTCGCGCAGCGTATCGCACCACCATCACCTCCCGGTATGGCGAGACTATTTTGCATCTTTCGTTCAACACTGTCAAGTCGTTGGGAGGGAGTTCGAAAATACACACAATGTAGCCGCAGGCTTTAGCCTGTGACATTGGAGACAGAACCTCCTGGTGAGCCGTACCCAATCCCAACATTGTCGCAGGTGTGGACTGGTTTCACGGTTCGGCAGGAGCCTCGCCTTTCAAGAGGCGTCTGGAGGATTTATCGTACATCCGCTGCGAATCTTGACACCGCCCCTCAAACGGTGTATCCTGTAGACATGATAAGACCTTTTTATCTGCGCTTTCTCGGGGCGGCGCTGGTCTCATTGACGATGACTTCCGCAACCACAGCGCCGCAGGAACAGAGGGCGAAGTCGCCTTCTGTTCCGCAGGTAGCCACTGATCGTATTGTTTTTCCAAAGGACCCGTCGGTGCTGGACGCGAAGCGCGACCTGGGCGCAAAGGGCGATGGCGTGACGGATGATACCGACGCGCTGCAGAAGGGGATTGACGCCAGTTGCGGCATCGGCGGACCGACGCGGGTGCTATACCTGCCCAACGGTGTGTATCGGGTAACCCGCACCCTGGTCGTGAACGCGGCAATCGGTCCGTGGATTTACGGCGAGACGCGCGACGGGGTGGTCATCCGTCTCGACGACGCAGTGAAGGATTGCAATGCGGTCATCCGCACGCATCCGCGCGAAAGCGCTCCGACCTCGGCGGACTGGTTCATGCGCAACCTCTACAACTTCACCGTCGACGTGGGCAACAATCCGGAAACCGATGGCATCCGCTGGTGCGCCACCAACACCGGTATCATTAAGAACGTGCGCGTAATCGGCAGGGGTAAGGTGGGCATTAACGCGGGCTTCATCGACCAGAGCAGCCCCAACCTGAATCAGGACGTGGAAATCGACGGCTTCGAAACGGGCATCGTGTGTCAGTGGAACTGGGGGCATACGCTGTCCCGAATCACCATCCGCAACTGCCAAAAGCTGGGCGTCTACGTGAGCGGGACCGCCGTCGGCATCGAAGACCTGACGGTGGAGAACACACCACTCGGACTTTTTTGCGACTTTCCCAACGACTGGACATGGTGGGGGGGCGTTGTCGCACTGGTAAACGCTCGATTCATCACACGAACGCCGGGCGACCATGCCATCCACAATCGGAGTGTGCTTTACGCGCGCAACGTGCGCACCCGCGGCTACCGCCTCGCGCTGAAGGGAGAGACACCGAGCGGCGATGTGAAGACACCGTTCATCGAGGAGTACATCTCGCACGAGGTCAAGAAGCTGTACGATTCGCCCGAGCGCGCCCTGCGGTTGCCCATCAAGCGGGAGCCGGCCGTGCCGTGGGAGACCAACCCATCGCGCTGGGTTTGCGCCAACGATTTCGGTGCCAAAGCAGGGCACAATCAGGACGACTCCGAGGCGATACAAAAAGCCATCGATACCGCAGCGGCTCAGGGCAAGACGACCGTCTACCTGCGAGGCATCAGGGGAACCGACCCAAACTGGTATAATCTGGAACGACCGGTGCGAGTGCATGGCAGCGTGCGACACATCATAGGATTGGGCTTTGGGCGAATCATGGGAGGTCCGGAAGGGCGCTTCGTGGTAGATGACCGTTCGGCGCCGGTGGTCAAGTTTCAAAACCTGGATGCGTTTGGTGGTCCACCCGTCACACTGGAAAACCGGTCTACTTCGCGCACGCTGGTGATGGAGAGCGGTGGCGTGTTGCTGGTGGGGAATGGCGGAGGAGACATCTTCGCGACCAACGTGTCGGGGTTTCTGGATCTTCGGAAGCGGGGGCAAAAAGCGTGGGCGCGTCAGCTGAACCCGGAGGGCGACAGCGATGTCGGACTGGTACAGAATCGGGGCGGCGACCTGTGGGTGCTGGGAATGAAGAACGAAGGTCGGGGTATAAGGATTCTTACCAGCGACGGTGGACGCACGGAGGTGCTGGGCATGTTTGTTTACGGCTTCGGCACGGAGGAGAGCGACCGTCGTCCGCTTTTTGACATCGTGGATGCATCGTTGTGCGTTATGGGACTGCGTGAGATTGCCTTCGCGGGCAACTGCTACCCGGTGAAGGTGCGCGAAAAGCGAGGGAACGAGGTGCGAACGCTGGAAAGCGACCGGGAGCAGGGCTGGATTGGCTGGGCACTCTACAGCGGTTGGCGCGCCCCGACCCGTTAGGGAACCGGGCGACTTCCGAACGAGACCCGAGGGGTCAAGATGAAATCTCTTCCTTTCAATCTGGTCGCAGTGGATTTAGACGGCACGCTGGCGGATGAGCAGAACCGCTGTTCCCCCATCGACCTGCGGGCGATGCACGCGGTGGCGCAGCGGGGGGCATACGTGGTCATCGCCTCCGGCAGGATGCACGCCGCCACCGAACGCTTCTGGCATGAGGCAGCTCTGAACGCCCCCATCCTTTCTTACAACGGCGCGATGGTCAAACACCCGCGAGATGGCTTCATCTGGTTCCACCTCACCGTGCCAGCCGCCTTCGCCGATGCCATCGTGGATTTTTGCGAGACGCACGGCTACCACCTGAACTACTACCTGAACGACCACCTGTACGTGAAAGAGGAGACGCCGTGGTCGCAGCTGTACCACCAGCGCACAGGCTCAATCATTGAACCAGCAGGTAGCCTCACACGCTTTCGGGGACAGTCGCCGACCAAACTCATCCTCATTGACACCCCCGAAACGACCGATAAATTGCGGGAACAGTTCCTGCAACGTTTCGGCGAGCGGCTGAACATCATCAAGAGCAACGATGAGTATCTGGAGTTTATGCATCCGGCAGCGAACAAGGCGCGCACCCTGCAAAGGCTGGCGTATCAGCTGGGCGTGCCGCGCGAGCGGGTGCTGGCTATCGGCGACGGCAACAACGATATCCCGATGCTACGCTGGGCGGGCTATGCAGTGGCGATGGGCAACGCCAAACCCGCCGTGAAAGCGCTGGCGCACCGCATTGCCCCGTCGATAGAGCAAAACGGGCTGGCGGTCGCACTCGTCGATATATTCAAACTGGATGAGAAGGAGGTTTTCGATCCTTGACCTTACCCCGTTCGAGAGATTTTGCTCTGCTATTGCTACTCGTGTTGCCCCTCTCGGGCTGCGGGATGTTTCATAGCGGTACCAATCC
Organism: Bacillota bacterium; assembly: GCA_023511455.1. Classification (NCBI taxonomy): domain Bacteria; kingdom Bacillati; phylum Bacillota; species Bacillota bacterium. The sequence goes on along the minus strand of JAIMBJ010000014.1, from coordinate 23,832 downwards.
CCCCATCAACGGTTCCGGCAGTCTGGTGCTTACCGTTATCTGGACGGGCAACCGCGGTGACCCCTCTTCACCCCATGCAGTGCGCGTCACGCTGTACCGTGCGGACAAACTGATTCAGGATGTGGTACTGAGCCGGGCGGATACTCCCTCTACCGGATGGACAGCCCAGCTCGAGAGCGGTACGTATCGCCTGCAGCTTGCCGTCTACAACAACCAGAACGCCATCGGCACGCCGGTCGCCAGCGGGGACATTACCGTGCAGATTGTGCAGGATACCCCGCAGCGGCTGAACGTGGCAACCGGTGGAACCCCTGTCGCCCTTGCTATCCTGCCGGAAGTGGTTACGCTCACACCCGGACAGATACTGCCGTTGTCGGTGCTGGGCGTGGACGCGCAGGGACGCTACCTGCTGCTGCCTGCCGGTACAGTGGTGCGATGGAGTGTGAGCGATAGCAATGTGGTGAACCTGCAATCGGACGGCGTTGCCCGCGCGCTGGCTCCGGGCAGTGTCGCGGTGACCGCCAGTGTAGACAGTCTGGGGCTGAGCGCAAACGCCTCCGTGGGCGTGCAAACCGTCACCCGCGAGTGGACGATACTGGTGTTCATGAACGCCGCAAACAATCTGGAGCCAGACAGCGTGGACGACATGAACGAAATGGAACAGCTCGGCTCCACGGCGGACGTAAACATCGTGGTGCAGTGGAAGCGCATCGCAGGCTATGACAGCAGTAACGGCGACTGGCGCACCACCAGACGCTACTACGTCACCAAAGACAACGACCCCGAAACGGTCAACGCTAATCTGCTGGTGGACATGGGAACGGGGGTGGACATGGGCAATCCCAACACCCTGCGTGAGTTCCTGCAGTGGGGCGTGCGCAGCTTCCCCGCGCGCAAATACATGGTGGTGATATGGAATCACGGTGCAGGCTGGCGGGCGTATCGCGACAGGTTGAACATCCTCGCGCGCGGCGTCTCCTACGACGATAACACGGGTAATCACATCCGTATCTGGGAGCTGCCGCTGGCGCTGAGCGTGGGCGTCCGATGGAACATTATCGCTTTTGATGCCTCGCTGATGCAGATGCTGGAGGTGGCATACGAAATACGCAATCTGGGCGATTACATCGTGGGTTCCGAAGAAAGCCCGCCTGCACCCGGTTACCCCTACCATCGCATCCTGGCGCCGGTCATTGCCAACCCAAACATCCCCGTGCGCGACTTCGCGGCGCAAATCGTCACGCAGACCATCAACTACTACAACCCCGACAGCACCGATAACATCACGCAGTCCGCGCTGGACGCTTCTTTGATCGAAGATGTTGCGCAGAGGGTAGATGTGCTTGCACAGGTGCTGCTGCGCGTGGCGACTGACCACGCCGCCGTCGCCGCCGCCCGCGAGAACGCGCAGGCATACGCGGAATATACCTTCAAAGACCTGTGGGACTATACCGAGCAACTGCGTACCCGACTGGCCAGTTCACCGGCGTTGACCGACGCCATCAACGGCGTGCAGAACGCCCTATCGCAGGCGGTGATTGCCGAAGCGCACAGCAACCGACGGGTGAACCGTTCGCATGGGCTGTCCATCTACGTACCTCGCCCCAGCGAGTTCGAGACGCGCTATAACCTGCTGGCTTTCGCGCGAGCCACCCACTGGGACGAGTGGCTGCAGGCACAACCGTGACGGGGAGGCGACCATGTACACCGAACTGATTACGCTCGACGGGCACATCATCGACTCGCTGACGCTGTCGAAGGTGCTGGATATTCTGGTGGCGGCGGGTGTGGACTACGAGATACGCGAGTTCCGCATCGGCAAATCGCACGACGAGCCCAGTCACGCGGAGATACTGGTCATCGCGCCCAGTGAGGAGAGCCTGCAACGTGCCCTGCACGAAGTGCAGCAACACGGCGCGCTCATCTCTCAGGACGACGCCAGCCTGCAACCCGCTCCGCAGGACGGCGTGTTTCCCGAAGGCTTCTACTCCACCACCAATCTCGAGACCTTCGTGCGCGTGGAGGGCACGTGGATACCCGTGGAACGCATTGAGATGGACTGCGGCATCCGTGTTACCCGCACCGAATCGGGTTGGTGGGCGGAGTGCGTTCCCCTGCACTGGGCGCGAAAGGGCGACCTGTTTGTGGTGGGTAGCGCAGGCGTTCGGGTAACCCCCATGCCCCGACGCGAGGCGGAGAGCGTGTTCCACTTCATGGGCAGTGAGGTCTCTCTCGAAAAGCCCAAGACGCGCATCGTGCAGGCGGTGGCACGCGCTGTGCGCGAAACCAAAATGCGAGGGCAAAAGGTGCTGTTCGTGGGCGGACCCGCGATTGTGCATACGGGTGCGGCACCCTATCTGGAGCGACTGATTCGCAGCGGCTGGATCGACGTGCTTTTCGCAGGCAACGCGCTGGCGACGCACGACATCGAGCGCGTGCTATACGGCACCTCGCTGGGCGTTGCCCTGGAGACGGGCGTGCCCGAAACACACGGACACGAACACCATCTGCGGGCGATTAACACCATCCGCGCAGCAGGCGGCATCCGTCAGGCAGTGGAGAAAGGCATCCTGAAGGGCGGCATCATGCACGCCTGCGTGGTGGCGGGAGTTCACTACGTGCTGGCAGGCAGTATCCGCGATGACGGACCGCTTCCCGACGTCATCACCGACACGGTGCAGGCACAGGATGCCATGCGCGAAGCTATCCGCGACGTGGGGCTGGCGCTGATGGTGGCCACCACCCTGCACTCCATCGCCACGGGTAACCTGCTTCCTGCTTCGGTCACTACCTTCTGCATCGACGCCAACGCCGATACCGTCATCAAATTGACAGACCGCGGCTCGCATCAGGCGTTCGGCATCGTTACCGACTGCGCTTTCTTCTTGAAAGAGCTGGCGACGCAGCTGTGCGGAGAGGATTGAGCCATGGCACGGGTACTGATGTGTCCACCCGACCACTACGACCTGCGCTACGAGATTAACGCCTGGATGCATCTGGAGAACAAGCCCGACCTGCCCCTTGCCGCCCGACAGTGGAGAATGCTGTACGAACAGGTTCAGAGGCTGGCACAGGTGGAGCTGGTCGCTCCTGCCCCCGAGTGCCCCGATATGGTCTTCACCGCCAACGCGGGGTTGATGGTGGGCGAAAAAACGGTGCTGCTCAGTCGCTTCCGCCATCCCGAACGCCAGCCCGAGGAACCGCACTTCCGCCGCTGGTTCGAGGAGCACGGTTACACGGTGCTCACTATGCCCGAAGATTGCCCGTTCGAGGGCGAGGGCGACATCCTGTGGGCAGGCAAGCGTTACCTGGCGGGCTACCGAAAACGCACGGAGATGTGCGCCCATCGCATCGCAGCGGATATTCTTCAGCAGGAGGTGCTTTCGCTGGAGCTGATAGACGATCGCTGGTATCATCTGGACACCGCGCTGTTTGTGCTGGACGCGCACACGGTGGTGTACTATCCGGGCGCGTTCGACCCTTATGCCCGCCGCGTGATAGAGGAACACTACCACACCCTGTATGTGACGCAGGAAGAGGCTCTGCGCTTCGCCTGCAACAGCGTGGTGATTGGCAACACCGTATGGATGCCCGATGGCTGCTGGCTACTGAAAAGCCTGCTGGAGCGCAAGGGCTATTCGGTGGTACCGATACCGATGAGCGAGTTTATCAAAAGCGGCGGCGCGTGCAAGTGCCTGGTGATGTTTTTAGAGAGGTAACGTGCGCACAGGACTTGCGCCCTGCATGTCGAAACCTTCCACCATGAGCGACTACGTGAAGCTGGCATCATTAAAGAGCGTCGACGAGTTCCTTGCTGCGATACAGCAGCTGAATCTGCATATCCCCTGCGATCGGCAGGTGCTGGTGGGGGATGCCTCGCCCCTCGCCCAGCCGATAACAGCAGATGGATTCACTATCGGCAACCGTTTTGCCGTGCAGCCGATGGAGGGCTGGGACGGCACGCGCGACGGCAGACCTTCGGAGATGACCTTCCGCCGATGGCGACGCTTTGGAAGCAGCGGAGCCAAGCTCATCTGGGGCGGCGAGGCGATAGCCGTACAGCACGATGGCAGGGCGAACCCCAACCAGCTCGTATTAAACGAACACACGCGCGACGACCTCGCCAGATTGCGCGACGCGCTGGTCGAAGAGCACCGTAAAGCCTGCGGCTCCACCGACGGACTCGTCATCGGCTTGCAGCTCACCCATTCCGGTCGCTACAGCCGTCCCGACGACAAGCCTGCCCCGCGAATCCTGTATCGCCATCCCATTCTGGACAGGCGGCTGAACCTGCCCGATGACTATCCCTCGCTCACCGATGGCGACGTTCGGCACATTATCGACTCGTTCATCCGCGCGGCGAAACTGGCGTGGCAGATTGGGTTCGACTTTGTGGACATCAAGCACTGCCATGGCTATCTGGGACACGAGTTTCTGAGTGCGCACACGCGCGAAGGCGACTACGGCGGCAGCTTCGGGAACCGCACCCGCTTCCTGCGGGAGGTGGTGCAGGGCATCCGTGCGGAGACGCCCCACTTGCGCATCGGCGTTCGGCTGTCGGCGTTCGACATGGTGCCCTTCCGCCCCGACCCGGCAACATCGCGACCGGGCAAGCCGGGCATCGGCATGCCGGAGCCGTTCGAACATCTGCTGCCCTACCAGTGGGGCTTCGGCGTGAACCCGCAGAACCCGACCGAACCCGACCTGACCGAGCCTGCCGCCTTTCTCGCCCTGCTGCGCGAGCTGGACATCCGGCTGGTCAACCTTACCGCCGGCAGTCCCTATTATAACCCGCACATCCAGCGTCCTGCCCTGTACCCGCCCTCTGACGGCTATCAGCCCCCTGAAGACCCGCTGGTGGGCGTGGCGCGGCAAATGTGGGCTGTGCGCACGTTGAAACAGCAGTTCCCGGACATGGTCATCGTGGGCACAGCATATACCTACCTGCAGGACTACATTCCGTATGTGGCGCAGGCGGCCGTGCGCGAGGGATGGACGGACCTGGTGGGGCTGGGACGGATAATGCTGGCATACCCTGAACTGCCGCGCGACATACTGGAAGGCAGACCGCTGCAGACCAAACGCATCTGCCGCACCTTCAGCGATTGCACTACCGCCCCGCGTAACGGATTGCCTTCAGGATGCTACCCGCTGGACGACTTCTACAGAAACTCCCCGCTGGCGGAGCAGTTAAAGAGGGTGAAACGTCCGGGGTAAAGCGCCTCTCTGACACTCTTGCGGTTGCGCAATTTACCGTCAGTATCCTTCTCGGTTTTTGGCACACCTCGCAGGATACGCAGGAACACTTTGCGACTCCGGGTGGAAAGACCTCAGTGGAAGCGAGACAGCGAATACGCGGGAAGTCTTCCCGTTACCATACGCAGGCAAGGAAGCGAGGTGTGCACAGGATGTCTTCCGTTATCGCGATATGTGTGGCCATCGCGGCAATCGCACTGGTGGTACTCATGATCCGTGAGGGTGCATATCTCTAACTTGGCTGGCGAAGGACACCAGAGGCTTCGGAGAGGAGGGATGCCGAGGCGGTTCATCTGCGCAGACAGGGCGGCTTTGTCGCCCTGTTTTTTTATGTGGCGAACTCTGCCAGCGCGAGCCGAACGAACATCTCCACCCCGGGCGCAATCGCTTCGTCCGGGAAATCGAAACAGGCGGTATGCCAGTCCGCCACTTCCCCCAGCCCCAGAAAGAACATTGCCGAAGGAACAGCCTGCGCAAAAAAGGCGAAATCCTCTGCGCCCATCAGCGGATGCTCCAGCCATATCACCCTCTCCTTACCGAATGCCCGCTCCGCTACCTGCGCTATCCGTGAAGTAACGTTTTCGTCGTTCCACAGGGCAGGCACGCCCTCGTGCCAGTCGAACCGTCCTTCCATGTGCCACGCCTGTGCCATTGCCTCCAGCATTTGCCCCATGCGATGGCGCAGCTTGCCGCGCGTCTGCTCACGCAGGCAGCGCACGGTTCCCGCCAGATGAGCCTCCTCCGGCAGTACGTTATAGGTGTTGCCTGCATGGAACTGCGTGATGCTCAGCACCACAGGGTCGGAAGGTGCGCTCTCACGGCTGACCAGCGTCTGCATTGCCTGCACCAGCTGCACCCCCGCCACAATGGGGTCTTCGGTAAGGTGGGGCAATGCGGCGTGTCCTCCCCGGCCCTTCAAACGGATGTCAAACGTATCTGCCGACGCCATCATCGCGCCTGCGCGAATGCCCACGCTACCCAGCGGCAACCCCGGTCGTCCGTGCAATGCCACCACCCAGCGGGGAGGCATCTCCTGCAAAACGCCCGCTTCCAGCATTGCCTTCGCCCCCGAAACGCTCTCTTCCGCAGGCTGGAAATAGAAGCGCACCGTGCCACGCAGTTGTGTCCGCAAGTGAGAAAGCACCGCTGCTGTGCCCAGCAGGATGGCGGTATGCCCATCATGTCCACAGGCGTGCATCTTGCCGGGGTGTCGGGAGCGGTACGGTAGCTCGTTCTGCTCCTCGATGGGCAGGGCGTCCATGTCGGCACGAAAACCCACCACTGCTCCTTCGCCCGCTTCGCCATGCAATGTGCCCACCACCCCTGTACCCGCCACGCCGGTGCGCACTTCCAGACCATATCTGCGCAACCATTCGGCGACCACTCCTGCCGTACGATGCTCTTCGAAAGCCAGCTCGGGATGTGCGTGCAGGTCATGGCGCAGGGCTACCCACTCCGATTGTAACTGCGCCATATGCTGTCGTATCCCCGACATGATGGTTTCTCCTCTCCCTGATGCGAAAGTTTTTGACGCTAAGTAACAGGAAATCCTTCTTCCTTTTCGAAGAAGGGCACTGAGAAACCTGTTCGCTTGACCTGAACTCTGAACAAGGAGGGTGCATCTGATGAACCCCTGCGAGAGGTGTGCGTTAAGTCGCCGGCAGTTTCTGCGGGCCGCGGGTGGAGCAATCGGCGCATGGATGCTTCTGCCACTTGCCGAAACAGCGTTCGCCGCACCGCGCGCGGCTGGATTATCTACGCGCACTGCGTCGCCACCAACCGCGTGTTCGGTCCGCAGGGCAAGGCGAACCCCTACATCATCCGTTCGCATGCCGAGGACCAGAAAGGGGCTTCGGTGCAGTCATTGATGCCCCTCGGCGAGACCGTCACCACGCTAGAGATCGATGTAGGCGGCAAGCGCATGGTGATACATACCGGCAAGACCGTCGCCAACGTCGATGACCCGAAAGCCTGTCGCACCAAGCTGGCAGCGAAAACCGATGCCGAGAACATCCTGAACGAATGGGATATGGGCTGGCATCGCGTGACCGTGTACGGCGACTGGCGCAAGCAGGCGTTGCAGCTGGCGCGACTGTATGGGCTCACGGTCAACGAGGAGGACAGACCGGGGTAGTTCACGGTCGGTGAAAACGGATGTTTACTCTGGAGGGCGAACCCCCGCGTGAGCCGGAAAACATGCCCAACCTCCACGCGCGCGGGCAGGAGTTTTTGCGGCTCGGCGGGAGGCGCGCCCTCCAGTCAGTCGGAACTACCTCCTGAGTAATCCCAACGCCAGCTTTCGCCGGGCGCGACCACTGCTCTGCCCAGAGGGGTCAGCACGGGAACGTCGCCTGTGCCTTCGTTGGTCAGCTGCACGCTCTGCCCGTCCACACGCACCTGCACCGGCTGACCATGCCACATCACGCGGAACCTCACACTTTGCCAGTGGGCAGGTATGACCGGCGGCTTGAGAAACCGGATGCCGTCTGCGGTCAGCTCCAGCTGGCAGAAACCGTTGACCACAGCCTGCCATGCCCCGCCCAGTGATGCCGCGTGGATGCCCAGATTCCAGTGCGGTCCATAGGACGCCAGGTCGATGTGCGCGGTGTACAGGAAGTACTTGTATGCCCAGTCCACCATGCCCACATCCGCCGCCACGAGCGAATACGCCATCGGGCTGAGCGAGGAGTCGTGTGCCGTGCGGGGTTCGTAGTAGCGCCAGTTCGCCCGCTTGGTTTCGGTATCGTAGCGGTCGCGCAGCAGGTACAGCAACATCACCACGTCTGCCTGTTTGATGTTCTGCGTCTCCTGATAGGGCCCCAGCGGTCCGCCCGGGTGCAGGTCGGGATGTGCCAGCCGCTTGCGGGTCTCTTCCACCGGCTCGTCGCGCAACCCGAAGTAGCCGTCAAACTGCGGTATCAAGCGCGTTTGCGGGTCGGGGGCAGGCACGTACACCCTCTGCACGAAGTGTTGCCATCGGGACACTTCGCCGTCGGTGAGACCGGTTTTCACCTTGATTGCATCGTATGCCTCGGGATGTTTCTCCCGCAACAGGTTCAGCACCTCGATTGCCTTCTGCACACTGAACTGCGCCAGCGCGTTCGTATAGGCGTTGTTGTTCACGCGCTCATGATACTCGTCGGGACCGAGTACCGAACGGAGTTCATAGCGCTCGCGCTCGGCATTCCACGTCGCCCGCGACAGGAAGAAGCGTGCCACTTCCACCAGAATCTCCGCGCCGCCATCCAGCCAGAAGCCTTCATCGCCCGTTGCCTGCACATACTGCCACATCGCGTAGGCGATGTCGGCAGAGATATGTATCTGCTCGTCGGCAAAGTAGCTGCGTATGGGCTCACCGGTGAGTGGATTGGTGAACACGTACAGGTCGCACTGCTCGTCCCCGGTTTCCTGACTTTGCCAGGCGTAATAGGCTCCCTCAAATCCTAGTTTCTTCGCCTTGCGCTTCGCGCCTTCCAGCGTGTGGTAGCGATAGCGCAGGATGTTTCGCGCGACCTCTGGCTGGGTGTAGATGAACAGAGGCAGCACAAATATCTCGCAGTCCCAGAAGATAGAACCGTAGTAGTCCTGTCCCTGCAGACCCCTTGCGGGGATGCTGATGCGGTCATCATGGTAAGGTGCGGCGGCGAGCAGGTGAAACACCGCAAACCGGATGCCCATCTGCGCCTCTTCGTCGCCTTCAATCTGCACGTCGGATGCCTGCCATAGCTCTTCCCAGCGGCGTACATGCTGCGCTTTCAGCGCCTCGTAGCCCAGTGTGCGCGCTGCCTCGATATCGGCAAGGCATAACGCGCGCAGGTCGCCGTTGCTGAATCGGCTGTCGTACAGGGCACACCATTTGGTCAGCTCGAGCTCCTGTCCCGGCTGCAGGTGCACGCTGAAAATCGTCTGCACGCACCGGTCGGTGGGGTCGTCCCGCTCCACGCTCACCTGTGCGGGCGTACGCACCTCATGTCTTGCCATCACGCCGATATGGTAGCCCGGCTCGAAGGTTTCCACTTCCAGATAGTCCTCCTCGCCATCCTGCTGGCGAGAGAACCGCTTGAAATGATACGCCCAGCGGTTGTTCACCGCCCCATCGATACTGGAATGCAGTTCGATGTGCACCGGGTCTTCGGCAACCAGCCGGTAGCGGATAACCCCCACATGCCGGTGCGTCATGCTGAGCAGGCGTTCGCTCTCCATACGGATTACCTTACCGGAGGGGCTTTGCCAGCGGATGGAGCGGCGCATCACGCCCTCGCGCATGTCCAGCTCGCGGCTGTATTCCAGCAGCTCACCCATGTTGGCGGGGTCGAAAGGCTCCTCGTCCGCCCAGAACTGGATGAGCGTCCAGTCGGGCATGTTGGGGAATTCGCGCTCGGTGAGTTTCCCACGGGGAGTATCATAGATACCGTTGATGTAACATCCTTTGACGCCCGGGATGGTGGGGGGAAGCTCTTCGCCTGCTCCACGCAGACCCATGTAGCCGTTTGCCAGTGCGAAAACGGTGGCTTTTGCGCTCTCTTCTTCAGGTTTGTACTGCTTCTCCCGAATAATCCAGCCGTCGATAAAGTCGTATTCGTCCATCCTCCTCACAGCTCCTCGAGATTGACCTCGTCCAGACTCGTTACCACCCAGTCTGCGCCTGCCGCACGCAGCAAGTCGCTATCGTCCCTACGCGCCACGCCAATACAGCGCATCCCTCCCGCCTTCGCCGCCTGCACGCCCGATGGCGCGTCTTCGATAACAACGCACCGGTTTGGGGGAACGTCCAGCAGAGCCGCGGCGGTGAGGAATATCTCGGGGTGCGGCTTACCCCGCGCAAAGTCGCGCCCGCAAACGTTGGCGTCGAACAGGTCAATCAGGCGTGTTTGCGCGGTGACAAAGGGCAGTTGCAGGCATTGCCTCTCGCAGAAGGGATACAGGAACACCCGCTCCAGCATCCGATTGGCGTTCTTGGACGAAGAGGCGGCAGCCAGTTTCACTCCTCTCGCCTTCAGCGCGAGGATAAACCGCAAACCGTCCTCAAAGGCAGTAAACTCGGCGCGTTCGATCAGTTCCACAATCATCTGCTGTTTGAGGTCGCACAGCTCCTGTGTGCGCCTGCCGTCGGGGTCGTGGATGCCGAAGTACTCCAGCAACGCAGCCGCTCCCTCCTGCCTGGGTTTGCCGGACACGACGTGTTGATATACCTCTGAGGTATAACGCCCCGGCGCATAGCGAGTGTCAGAAGCGATGTCCGCCCAGCGGGTGTTCATGAGTCTTTGTAACGTCTCGCCCCACGCACGCTCGTGTGGTGAATCTACCAGCACGCCGTCGATGTCGAATATCGCTGCCTTCGTCATACACTGCGCACCCCGTATTTCTCGGCAGCGTCGAAGTAAGCCTTCACGCCCTCGGGAGGCAGGTCCCACGTCAGGTGGTTGCCCACGCAGAAGAAGTATCCGGGCATGTGACGCCCTACCTCCGCCATCTCGCGTACCATCGCCTCGATCGCCTCGCGGTCATTGCTCATGATGATGCGGTTGTCGCCACCTGCCAGCAACACCTTGTCGGGGTGCTTTCGGGCGAAGGCTTTCCAGTCGGTATAGGTTTCGCAGAAGATGCCGTCCGCCCCGCACGCCAGCACGTCGTCCGCCACCATATCCACATTGCCATCGGAGACGAAGAATATCTTCTTGCCCGACGCTTTCAGGTAACCCCAGAACTCCTCGTAGTAGGGATAGATATTCTCGCGTAGCCACTTCGGCGAGAAGACCGGTCCCTGCCGATGGCAGATGTCGTCGTGGCTGGAGAAAACCTGTACATCCGTCTGTGCCCACGCGCGAAACACTTTACGCGAGATTTCGGCGAAGTCACGCAACAGGCGCTTTGCCTCCTGTGGGTAGCACGCCGCCACCTCCAGCCAGAGCTCCCAGCCAAAAGTGAGCAGGGGCCACATGAACAGGGTGTTATAAAAGTGCCCGATTTCCAGACAGAGGTCACCATTGGCGGCGCGGTCGCGGTTGACCTGCTCCTGAAAACGTTTTGCCAGCTCGTCTTCCGACGGCGAAAGGTCCATCCCGATGGGGTCCATCTCGCGGTAGTCCCAGTGTTCCAGCGGTTGATAGCGCAGCACTTCTTCTACCGACCGAAACCGATGTCCCCAATCCCAGTGCCAGGTATGGTCCCATCCCCAGCGCACGGTCCTGCGTCCCTCGGCATCCTCGTATACCACGCCGTCTGGCGGGCGCGGCACAGGGGTATCCTCAAGAGGCAGCGTGTACAGGTCGAGGGCATAGCGTTCCACCAGTGCCTTCTGCGCCTGGCGCGGATGCTGCCAGGGGTCTATGCCGGTAATGTACTCGATAGCATCCGGACAGGAGATGATTTCCCAGTGCGGGATGCGGTCGGTCATCTCCCTCTGAAACGCTTTCAACGCACGCTCACGTTTCATGTTGGTTCACCCTCTGGATGGCTCAAGGTCAACCTGCCTGTGGTCTTGCTCTCCAACACCATAGCGCCGCCCCTCTCAGGGTGCGTTCCGCCCAGCGCAGGCTGAAGCCCGCGGCTACAGTGGTAATCCTCACACACGACGGGCTGCGACCTCACCGATTATTGTAACCTGTAAATAAGGAATCTGCCAGAGGGGGGACGAAGAGAAGAAGCACTTTCGCTGTTCTGGCGTATCCCTCTGCCTCAGCAATGGGAATCGATACGCGCACCGGGCACGGAATGAATACTCGCCCCGCGCAAAAGCGTGGTACACTCGATGTGTGAGCCACCTGCTGATTGCTATCGACAAGTTGCGTCAGACCACGCTCGGCACGAAGTGGGAAGGACGCCTGTACCTGGTGGGCGGTATCGTGCGCGATGAACTGCTCGGTCGTCCGCTGCCACCTGACGTGGACATCGTGACCGAGGCGGACGCGCTCGAACTCGCGCACTGGCTGCACACACAGGGCATCACCGACCATCTGCCGGTCACCTATCCCCGCTTCGGCACGGCGATGGTGCATATCGAGGGCGTGCAGGTAGAGCTGGTCACCGCCCGCCGCGAGAGCTACTCCGCCGATAGCCGCAAGCCCGTGCAGGTACAGCCCGCCACCCTGCGCGAGGACGCCTTCCGGCGCGACCTCACGGTGAACACGCTGATGCGCAACCTGCACACCGGCGAGCTGCTCGACCTGACGGGCATGGGATTGAGTGACCTTCAGGCGGGACTGCTGCGCACACCGCTGGAGCCGATGGTCACCTTCGAGGAAGACCCCCTCCGCGCGATGCGGGCGGTGCGTTTCGCGGCGCAGCTCGGCTTCGACATCGAGCCGGGCACCTACGACGCCATCTGCAAGACCGCGCATCGCCTGCAGATTATCAGCAAGGAGCGCATCCGCGACGAGTTCACACGCCTGCTGCAGGCGACGGAGGCGGTGAAGGGCTTGTGGCTGCTGCTGGAGACCGGTTTGCTGGAGCAGTTTGCGCCCGAGCTGGCGCGGATGCGCGGGGTGGAGCAGAACCAGTACCACCTCTACGACGTGTGGGAGCATACGCTGGTGGCGTTTTCGCACCTGCCGCCGGATGCCTCGCTGGTGCTGCGTCTGGCGACGCTACTGCACGATGTGGGCAAACCCCTCACCCGCACCGTCGACGAGCGCGGCGTGCATTTTTACGGTCACCAGAACGTAGGTGCGCAGATTGCCGGGCAGGTATTGCGACGCCTGCGCTACAGCAACGACATCGTGGAGCAGGTGGTGCAGCTGGTGCGCCTGCACATGCGCCCCGGCGAGTACGACTATTCGTGGAGCGATGCAGCGGTGCGCCGGCTCATTCGCGATGCCGACGGCTTGCTACAGGAGCTGCTGACGCTGGTGCGGGCAGACATCGCTGCAAGCAACCCCGCCTTCCCCAAAGCGGACATCGACGCCCTGCAGCGCCGCATCGAACTGCTGACCGCCCGCGAGGACGTGCAGTCGCTGGACAGCCCCCTGACTGGACGCGAGATTATGCAGATTCTGGGAATCCCCCCAGGCAAACAGGTGGGCGAGTGCAAGCAGTTTCTTTTGAACGAGGTCATCGAGGGCAGACTCGCCCCCGATGATAAGGAGAGTGCTACTCGGCTGTTGCTGGAGCGGTTCGGGTAAGCGAGCAGCTTCCCTTTCTCGGTCGGACGCGCCATAATTCTCCCGATGACGCGGCAACACCCGTTTGCTCCTTGACAGTTCAGGCAACATCACCGACCGTTACAGTTACGATGCGTGGGGCACGGCACCACCTTCAACCCCTTCCGCTGGAACGCTGCCTATGGATATGAGTGGACGCCTGCCATCGGCTTGTACCACGTGGGCGCACGGGAATATGACCCGCGCACCGCAAGATGGCTGCAGAGAGACCCGATTGACATCGCCTCCGGCGACCCGAACCTGTATCGGTACTGTCTCAACGACCCCGTGAACCTGGCAGACCCCTCTGGCTTAGACTTTTGGGAAGATCTCAAACGCTGGTATATGGGCGGAATGGGCGGGCTGAGCCAGTGGGTGGATCAGAACTTGATGTTCGGTTTGACAGAGCGGTTCGGTACGACGGCAGGGCGTTATGATTGCGGACAGGCGTCGGGATGGCAGCTGGCGTGGGATGCGACTTTGTGGGGCGGTGCCCTACTGCTGGCAGGGTTTTCCTCTGTGGTTCCAGGGGATGAGATGGTGTTTGGGGGTGCTGCTACGGCAAAAGCAGCGGCTTCCCAAGGAGTGCGGGGCGCTGTTAGGCAAGCAACAGCAGTTGGTGGTGCGCGTACATCCACAGCTTTGGCACCGCGTCTTGTTTTTTCTAAGCATGCGTTGCAACGTATGTCCGAACGCGGGATTACTCCGGCGATGGTGCGAAAAGCCACAGAACGTGGCAGGCAGTTCTGGGATCCTAAAACGAAAACAATCATCCACGTTCTCGAACACGGAATGGCTAGTGGAAAACATCTTGTAGTAGCGCGTAATCCTGTAACTGGTAAGGTCACAACTACTTTTGTGACACGCGAGCTAAGTCCGCGCTATCAGCCTGTACGATGTAGATAGCCTGGTGGGTAAAATTCTCTTGGAGGGGCTGGATGAGTCCAAAGTTGGAGATGCTGATCGGGTTGCTCAAGGAAGCGATTGAGAACCCGAAGAATCGCTCCGAAAGGATAAACAGGTTTCAGCAGCTGGTGTGGGACACCAGAGAGGATGAGATCGCACCAGGTGAGCAGCAGATCTGGGACATTCTTAACGATCTTGCAGTCGACCTTGATTACTACGAACCAAACGAAGAGTGGCGTAGAGAGAGTCCTTCATTTTTCGGAGACGAGGAAGTTTGTCAACAGATTCTGATAGCTATAGCGAAAGTTGAATCTGCAGATAGCGAAAGCGGTTAGATTTGGCTGTTTGAACCGTGCTGCGGTGAGTATATAAGCCATGTGTAGTTTCTAACTTTCCTAACGGCGTATGTGTTTTGCACTGCTCAATCGAAGGGGTCCCGTTCCCTGAAGAGGTTAATAAAAATGCGTGCACACTTGAAGAAGTAAAGAATGTCCGCGAGCTGCGATACACCAAACAACTTCAAGACTATTTAGAGTGGTGCAAGAATTATAACCACACCTTTGTACTCATCACACGACGCAATACGGTCTTGGATAAACGACTGCAAGACCTCATCCGACAGGGTAGAAGCATCCACAAGCCCATACTATGAGGTGTGGCGATGGAACCGATTGTAGATGAACCGATGCTGGAACTCGCGCTTGATGAACAACTGCGCCAAAGCGAGTACGAAAAGGTCGACCGTGTGCTGGAGCAGTTTCCCAGAGTGCGAGAGATTGTCCAGTATGAAACAGAGGCACGCGCTCTCTGGCAAACAGAACCACTCTCGCCGCTAGACGCACTGGTCAATACTGGGCTTTCGTACCCTGAGGTCATTCCAACGCTGATCGATCTCTTGCGCACAGTGCAGCATCCTCGGGTGAAAGAGATGCTGACAAGAGCCCTAACTGTGAAGGAAGCACGCGGGATTGCCAACTCGGTGTTGATAGAACAGCTCAAGCAGGTGCCGTGGAACGCAGAACTGGCGCGGGAGTACCAACGCCTTTCAGAGACTCACGTTGATCTGGGCGATTTTTACGAACTGCCAGTGGAGATGCAGCGTCGCATCCGCACGCTGGCTCCGTGGGAGAGTTTGCTTTTCGCTTTTGGGAATGCGATTGGGTATCTGGCGCAGCGGGAAGACCTGCCCCACCTGTTGGAGATTGTGCGCGACCCACGCTACGGTTCGGCACGCACCCAAATCTTACGCGCAATGGTTCGCTTTCGTCCTGAAGGGCTGCGCGAGTTGTTGCTGGAGTTGTTGCAGGATTTTGACGATGGCGTCGCGTTAGAGGCGGCGCGTGGGTTGGCGCGTTTGAAGGTGCGGGAGGCACGGGAGGCGATATTGGCACGGTTTGCGGAGCGGATGGCAAAGCGTAGTCAAGGCGAGTTCCGCAAGATGGTGGAGAAGGTAGTGGCGCGTTTGAAGAAATAGCGGAACGCTCACGCGGAGACCACGCGCCAGCCCTCCCGCTGGAACGGGGCGTACGGGTATGAGTACATCCCAGCCACAGGTTTGTATCATGTCGGCGCCCGCGAGTACGACCCGCGCACCGCAAGATGGCTCCAACGCGACCCGATTGACATCGCCTCCGGCGACCCGAACCTGTATCGGTATGCGGGCAATGACCCCATCAACATGGCAGATGACGGAGGAAAGGACTGGTTCAAGAAGACAGAGGATGGAATCTGGATAGGACCTTTCCTCTTCAACAGTGAGGTTGTGTCAGAAGGTCTCAAGACGGGATTGGCGGCGGTTGGCAGTGTCTTCACTTTTGGCTTGTGGGATGGAGGCGCTTACAAAGATCAGGTTGGTTTTGATACCAGCAACTTCTTCGCTGGAGTGGGTCGTGAGTGTTTGATTACAGCGGCTACGCTGGGCGTGGGAGAGTTCATATTTTCTGCGCGCGCTGCGAGGCAGGTTCAACAGGCAGCGAATAATGCGCAGCGTATCGTAGGTTCTGGTCGTGGTGCTGCGCATGGGACTCGTGTTCATACGGAGTTCGCAAAGCAGGTGCAACAAATCTCGCGTGGACGAATCCGCGCTGAGGTATCCTATAGGAACGGTGTGGTAGTACCCAGAGGTTCCCGGGGCTCAGTACGGGTAGATGCGGTTAGAGGTCGTCTTGATAAGCCGAAGGAGATTTGGGATTTGAAGACAGGAGGTGCGCAGTTGACACCGAAACGGATTGAGCAGATACGTCGGCATCTCCCCAAAGGTTGCGAAAATATTCCTATTCGGGAGGTACGCCCCAGATGAAAGCCAGCATTCTGATGAAGGCGTTTAGAAAACACATCCTACCTCTATTGCCCAACTTCAGGTACAAACCGACGACGATTCTATACGCCACCCCAGTGGAGATGGTTCTTCGTGCCTTCTACTTTCAAACCTCTTATCTGGACAGGGAAGCCTTCACGGTATGGGTGTTCGCTCAGCCACTCTATGTGCCCTGTGATCACTTTGTGTTGAATATTGGTGGGCGATTGGGATGGTTTCAACATGACAGAGACATCTGGTGGCGGTGGCGTCCAGAGGATAACGAGCAGGAGAAGCAAGTGATGCAGGAAATCTACTGGTATATGCAAAAGTACGGGTTACCATTTCTGGATAAGGTGCGGACCCCCAGTGAGGTGATATGGTGGATTGACAAAAAGAGTGGAAATCCTAAGGATGTTCACTATCAAGAAGTAAAAGCCTATTCTTATATTTTGATTGGCGATTATCGTCTTGCGCGGCGGATTTTGCCTCGCTTGTATACCGAGTTGCGCCAAGATGAACCGAACTATCCGTGGATGGGGGAGATAGCGGAGCGTGTCAATCGGATGATGTCGTTGCTGGAGCAGTCATCGGAGGCGGCAGTGCAGCAACTGTATGAATGGCGCCAGTTTACTTTGACCCAGCTACGCCTGGAGAAGGAGATTTGAAGCGCGGGCAATGGCTATAGAGATGGCAAGCATATGCCTCAGCCAACATACCCTATGTAGGACAGGACTATATGCTTATAACATGTGGGCGCCCGCGAATATGACCCGCGCACCACACGATGGCTTCAGAGAGACCCGATTGGTGTTGCCGGCGGGCATCCCAACCTCTACCTCTACTGCCTGAATAACCCTGTCAACATTGCTGACCCCGACGGCATGTTTGTGCCCCTATTGGCAGGTGTGGGTGCAGGAGTGGTGCTCGGTGGTATTGTAGGTGGAGTAACTGCCTGGGTGTCCGGCGAGAACATCTGGCATGGCGGGTTGCGGGGGGCGGTTATCGGCGCTGCGGGCGTGCTGGGCGGCGTGGCAGGAGCCAGCTTGGCAGGGACGTTTGGTATTGGGGGCACGGCTGGTGCAGTGCTTGGTGGTGCTTTAGCTGGGGCAAGCAGTGACCTTGCGGTGCAGGGCGTATCGCTGGCTTTTGCCTGGCAAAATTGCTACCGCCCGTGCGAGACGATAGGAGCTGCGTTGATTGGGGGGATGGGCGGAGTCTTAGGTGGGGTAGCGACCTCCAACGGTGTTAGAATAGGACGATATAATTTCCAGTGGATAGATTACCAACATACTGGTGGCGTAGGAATGAATGTCTACCGAGACGGAAAGCGAATATTCGCCTTAGATTGGCACAAGTGGCAAGACACGCCACCTAGGTATGCGCCTTTCTGGAAATGGCTACATTACCATAGACGACCGGGCATAGGCAGACACAGACCATGGCAGGGGTGGTAGGCGATGCCTGTACATGAGGTTGCCTTTCCAGTACGACTTATCGATATTCATGATGGATATTTTATAGAACACGGTTTCGACAGTTTGGGTAGCTATGTCGAGTGGTACGACAGTGATGATCCGAGTGACAGGGAGGAGATGGTGGTATTGGATAAATATGGGCGTCCGGTCTCCCTACTAGTGCGCCAAATGGAGGTCTTACGCTGCCGATTGTATAATCCTTCAGAACAGCAGTATCACGAGATTTTATCTCTAGTGGAAAAAGCGGCTTTGAACAGACAGGAATGGGAAAGGAAGCGGCGAGAGGCTGCAGAGGCACGGGGTGTAGCTGGTTTTTGGAAGCGTTTTTTGCTGTGGTTAAAGCGGTTTTAGCCTTTTCCTGATCTTGCCCGTGCTGCAAAGTTCTGCAAGGTTTTATCCTGTTAACACAGTAGACCCTTCGGGACTGGATTGGCTAGATGACGCCGCGAATTTTTTCGCCGGTTGGGGCGATACGCTTACTTTTGGCTTAACGGCTAAAGCCCGTCAATGGATGGGGGTAGATAGCGTCGTGAACCGGTGTAGTGGCTGGTATAACGCGGGCGAGGTTACTGGTATTCTGCACACGACCGCACTCAGCGGCTGGTTGGGTTACGCGCGGAATGCACGACTGGCTAGTTTGTCTCGGCCTGACCCTGCCCGGGTGTTCGTTTATGGCAGGGTGCGCGGCGTGGAGAAGGTGGAAGTGTCGCACTGGATACCGCAACGATATCGCTGGGTTCCCAAATGGTTTATGGATTCTCCTTTGAATACCAAGTATATGTGGGCAGCGGAACATGCAAAGAACGACCCGTTTCGTCGGCAGTTCCTTCCGAGTCGCTGGAAGGAGGCTAACCCAGCGTATCCCGTATGGAGACAACAGTTACACAGGGTTCCCAGTTCAGTGACGGTGGGAGTAGCAGGGATGGCAGCTGGGTGGCTCTCCAGCTGGTGGAACAAACTGGTGCTGGGAGACGGAAAATGTCCTTGAAGGCATGGCTTTCTACCGTTTTTAGGCGAGAAGTCATCGCGCCTCTGGATAAACAGATACTGGACGAGGTGAGGAAGCATCTATCCCCGGAAGCGCAGGCGATATGGGATGAACAGCTGCGTGTCCTCAGACGCTGTCAGCTAATTCTGGGTACCGAAGCGGATTATTACCCTGCTTCGCCCGATGAGCCTACTGTCCGCTTCCCTCACCACCCCGAAGAGGAGAGACGTCTTGCGGTGGTGCGATTCGAGTGCCGCAACACGGTTTATCAGGCACGTATCCATCTGGTCGATGGTCGTTTCTTTAGCATTACATACAGCAGAGACGTCCGTCGCATTCGGAAACGCCATGACGTTGAGGTAAAGGTGCTTTCGGTAGAGCTACTTTCTGACCCCATGCGTCCCGATGCGCCCGTATCACCTGAGGTGGTCTCCGCCCCCGGCTTGTTTCCTGTCATGAGTGGATGGCTCGCGGATTGGATATCCCAGCACCCGGTGCTGGAGATGGCTTATCCCATGGATGCCCCCGAGCGTGAGCGGTGGCTAAATCGGCGTCGGCTTCTTTTACCAGACGACTACCATGAACTTTTGAAACAGTGTGATGGTTTTATAACCGGCGACGTTGACGTTTTCGGCATATCCTCCATGTATGAGGTTAACTTTGGAGAAGCCATCTACTGGGTATTAGCAGGGCGTGGCGGTGGGTTCATCGTTGCGCGGGAAGGGGATGAACAGCCGCGCGTCTACTACTTCCATCACGAGGACGGAACCCCAAGCGCCGAGTTCACCTCCTTCCGCGAGGCATTGCAATATCTGATAGCGCAACCCAACCTGCCGTAACGATGATGCCCGACGTAGAGGGAACAACCTTGCTTTCTTCGGCTGCACCCGCTATAATGCTCGTAAAGGTGGGGCAACACCCGCCTGCTCCTTGACAGCACTAAAACGCCGCCGCGGGGTATGAGTGGCTGCCCACCGTGGGGCTGTGCCACGCGGGCGCACGGGAGTACGACCCGCGCACCGCAAGATGGCTGCAGAGAGACCCGATTGACATCGCCTCCGGCGACCCGAACCTGTATCGGTACTGTCTCAACGACCCCGTGAACCTGGCAGACCCCTCTGGCTTAGACTTTTGGGAAGATCTCAAACGCTGGTATATGGGCGGAATGGGCGGGCTGAGCCAGTGGGTGGATCAGAACTTGATGTTCGGTTTGACAGAGCGGTTCGGTACGACGGCAGGGCGTTATGATTGCGGACAGGCGTCGGGATGGCAGCTGGCGTGGGATGCGACTTTGTGGGGCGGTGCCCTACTGCTGGCAGGGTTTTCCTCTGTGGTTCCAGGGGATGAGATGGTGTTTGGGGGTGCTGCTACGGCAAAAGCAGCGGCTTCCCAAGGAGTGCGGGGCGCTGTTAGGCAAGCAACAGCAGTTGGTGGTGCGCGTACATCCACAGCTTTGGCACCGCGTCTTGTTTTTTCTAAGCATGCGTTGCAACGTATGTCCGAACGCGGGATTACTCCGGCGATGGTGCGAAAAGCCACAGAACGTGGCAGGCAGTTCTGGGATCCTAAAACGAAAACAATCATCCACGTTCTCGAACACGGAATGGCTAGTGGAAAACATCTTGTAGTAGCGCGTAATCCTGTAACTGGTAAGGTCACAACTACTTTTGTGACACGCGAGCTAAGTCCGCGCTATCAGCCTGTACGATGTAGATAGCCTGGTGGGTAAAATTCTCTTGGAGGGGCTGGATGAGTCCAAAGTTGGAGATGCTGATCGGGTTGCTCAAGGAAGCGATTGAGAACCCGAAGAATCGCTCCGAAAGGATAAACAGGTTTCAGCAGCTGGTGTGGGACACCAGAGAGGATGAGATCGCACCAGGTGAGCAGCAGATCTGGGACATTCTTAACGATCTTGCAGTCGACCTTGATTACTACGAACCAAACGAAGAGTGGCGTAGAGAGAGTCCTTCATTTTTCGGAGACGAGGAAGTTTGTCAACAGATTCTGATAGCTATAGCGAAAGTTGAATCTGCAGATAGCGAAAGCGGTTAGATTTGGCTGTTTGAACCGTGCTGCGGTGAGTATATAAGCCATGTGTAGTTTCTAACTTTCCTAACGGCGTATGTGTTTTGCACTGCTCAATCGAAGGGGTCCCGTTCCCTGAAGAGGTTAATAAAAATGCGTGCACACTTGAAGAAGTAAAGAATGTCCGCGAGCTGCGATACACCAAACAACTTCAAGACTATTTAGAGTGGTGCAAGAATTATAACCACACCTTTGTACTCATCACACGACGCAATACGGTCTTGGATAAACGACTGCAAGACCTCATCCGACAGGGTAGAAGCATCCACAAGCCCATACTATGAGGTGTGGCGATGGAACCGATTGTAGATGAACCGATGCTGGAACTCGCGCTTGATGAACAACTGCGCCAAAGCGAGTACGAAAAGGTCGACCGTGTGCTGGAGCAGTTTCCCAGAGTGCGAGAGATTGTCCAGTATGAAACAGAGGCACGCGCTCTCTGGCAAACAGAACCACTCTCGCCGCTAGACGCACTGGTCAATACTGGGCTTTCGTACCCTGAGGTCATTCCAACGCTGATCGATCTCTTGCGCACAGTGCAGCATCCTCGGGTGAAAGAGATGCTGACAAGAGCCCTAACTGTGAAGGAAGCACGCGGGATTGCCAACTCGGTGTTGATAGAACAGCTCAAGCAGGTGCCGTGGAACGCAGAACTGGCGCGGGAGTACCAACGCCTTTCAGAGACTCACGTTGATCTGGGCGATTTTTACGAACTGCCAGTGGAGATGCAGCGTCGCATCCGCACGCTGGCTCCGTGGGAGAGTTTGCTTTTCGCTTTTGGGAATGCGATTGGGTATCTGGCGCAGCGGGAAGACCTGCCCCACCTGTTGGAGATTGTGCGCGACCCACGCTACGGTTCGGCACGCACCCAAATCTTACGCGCAATGGTTCGCTTTCGTCCTGAAGGGCTGCGCGAGTTGTTGCTGGAGTTGTTGCAGGATTTTGACGATGGCGTCGCGTTAGAGGCGGCGCGTGGGTTGGCGCGTTTGAAGGTGCGGGAGGCACGGGAGGCGATATTGGCACGGTTTGCGGAGCGGATGGCAAAGCGTAGTCAAGGCGAGTTCCGCAAGATGGTGGAGAAGGTAGTGGCGCGTTTGAAGAAATAGCGGAACGCTCACGCGGAGACCACGCGCCAGCCCTCCCGCTGGAACGGGGCGTACGGGTATGAGTACATCCCAGCCACAGGTTTGTATCATGTCGGCGCCCGCGAGTACGACCCGCGCACCGCAAGATGGCTCCAACGCGACCCGATTGACATCGCCTCCGGCGACCCGAACCTGTATCGGTATGCGGGCAATGACCCCATCAACATGGCAGATGACGGAGGAAAGGACTGGTTCAAGAAGACAGAGGATGGAATCTGGATAGGACCTTTCCTCTTCAACAGTGAGGTTGTGTCAGAAGGTCTCAAGACGGGATTGGCGGCGGTTGGCAGTGTCTTCACTTTTGGCTTGTGGGATGGAGGCGCTTACAAAGATCAGGTTGGTTTTGATACCAGCAACTTCTTCGCTGGAGTGGGTCGTGAGTGTTTGATTACAGCGGCTACGCTGGGCGTGGGAGAGTTCATATTTTCTGCGCGCGCTGCGAGGCAGGTTCAACAGGCAGCGAATAATGCGCAGCGTATCGTAGGTTCTGGTCGTGGTGCTGCGCATGGGACTCGTGTTCATACGGAGTTCGCAAAGCAGGTGCAACAAATCTCGCGTGGACGAATCCGCGCTGAGGTATCCTATAGGAACGGTGTGGTAGTACCCAGAGGTTCCCGGGGCTCAGTACGGGTAGATGCGGTTAGAGGTCGTCTTGATAAGCCGAAGGAGATTTGGGATTTGAAGACAGGAGGTGCGCAGTTGACACCGAAACGGATTGAGCAGATACGTCGGCATCTCCCCAAAGGTTGCGAAAATATTCCTATTCGGGAGGTACGCCCCAGATGAAAGCCAGCATTCTGATGAAGGCGTTTAGAAAACACATCCTACCTCTATTGCCCAACTTCAGGTACAAACCGACGACGATTCTATACGCCACCCCAGTGGAGATGGTTCTTCGTGCCTTCTACTTTCAAACCTCTTATCTGGACAGGGAAGCCTTCACGGTATGGGTGTTCGCTCAGCCACTCTATGTGCCCTGTGATCACTTTGTGTTGAATATTGGTGGGCGATTGGGATGGTTTCAACATGACAGAGACATCTGGTGGCGGTGGCGTCCAGAGGATAACGAGCAGGAGAAGCAAGTGATGCAGGAAATCTACTGGTATATGCAAAAGTACGGGTTACCATTTCTGGATAAGGTGCGGACCCCCAGTGAGGTGATATGGTGGATTGACAAAAAGAGTGGAAATCCTAAGGATGTTCACTATCAAGAAGTAAAAGCCTATTCTTATATTTTGATTGGCGATTATCGTCTTGCGCGGCGGATTTTGCCTCGCTTGTATACCGAGTTGCGCCAAGATGAACCGAACTATCCGTGGATGGGGGAGATAGCGGAGCGTGTCAATCGGATGATGTCGTTGCTGGAGCAGTCATCGGAGGCGGCAGTGCAGCAACTGTATGAATGGCGCCAGTTTACTTTGACCCAGCTACGCCTGGAGAAGGAGATTTGAAGCGCGGGCAATGGCTATAGAGATGGCAAGCATATGCCTCAGCCAACATACCCTATGTAGGACAGGACTATATGCTTATAACATGTGGG